>CAMWMY010000180.1 GCA_947175465.1 uncultured Erysipelotrichaceae bacterium
GTCCTCTATAATTAATGAATAATTCTTTTTATAATATATCTAATCTTTTGCAATGCCTTAAACCATACTGCCGGCTTTCCGGCTGTTTTTAAATCAGTATTATAAAACCATCTTATAGTTTTAGGTAAATCTTTTTTTCTAGTATTATTATTCATAGCTCTTTGAATAGGGTAATATCTCAATACCCCAAACAACTCATTTTCACCAAAGTGCATTTTAGTGGATATTATTTTTAATTGCTTATCTGTATATTCAAATCCAAATTCTCTTGGATTAAAACCTTCTGCATAAATACCTAACATTGTTCTCCAGCATTTTTCACAATTACAGCAATTTGAACCACCCGAAGACTGCCAGCAAACACGCAGAGGAATTTGCTTCCCACTATTATTAGAAAACTGAGTTATATTATGTATTTTCATTTGTCTGGTAAATTCATATCCATCATGAATAACATTTGCACCACAAAATTTTATATAATTATCAATCGTAGGATCTGAAGCACAAGTTACCCTACCTTTATCTGCTGCAGTAAATGACGATGCAAAATAGACAGTTGATTTCCCAAGAACATACATTGCGGGTGCTGCATGACTTATAATTCCAATTCCATGTTGGAAACCATGCCACCAACCATCACCGCTTTTTGCAACCACTCTGGTAAGTATACCTTCATTCAAAAATCTGCGAAAACAGGTTTTTATCGTTATAAAGTCCACATTAAAATCATTTGCAGTTTGCTCTAAATGATTTTTTACTTTTAACCAACCCTCTTCATCTTCAAATTTGATATCCGCACCCCACAATGTAAACAATGTAGGATTTTCTTCGTAATGACTAACTAATGTATTAAAAGCATCTACTCCACCAGAAAAAAATGCAGCTGAGCCATTTTTATTTGAATCAGAATTTTTCTGGAGTTGATTTACTTTCAATTTACCTTTAAAATCCATCATAGGATACATATCTTCGTATCCTTGTTTAAAATCTTCTATACTATTAAAAAAGTCTTCATCGCACTCTTCAACAATGATTTCCGCATCATAGATCCACGCCATAGGCAATAGATTAGCCAGTAATGGTACTATAGCAACACTTTTAGGAACACAAGAAATATTGCAGCTATATTCAATATAAAATGTTTCGTTTGTTTTGAAAGCCTCTTTCCAATCACCTTTAATATTGTAGTTGTATGTAATACGGTGCTCTTCAATCAAAGGAGATTCAACAACTATCTGATTTTCCATTCTTTAATCCTTTCCAAATAAATCTAACAGCTGTATAAAATTCTTTTCAACCTCGTTATAATTATAATTGTAATGTTTATCTAAATTAATTTTGTCTAATACATTTTCGATTTTGTTGATATTATCCAAATAGTGAATATATGAGTTAGACTTTATCCATTCATATACACCTTTTACCTTTCCATTACTGTTTCCTAAGGCAATACAAGGAGTTCCCGTAATTGCAGCAAAAACCATACCATGAAGACGATCTGTAATCACCAGTTTAGACTGTGCAAACTGATTCAACTTCTTATCTACTTCCGTTTGTCTATCAATAATTGAAATACCATGATCAATAACAGTATCTGTATTTAAAATTTCCTCATTTAAGAATTTTCTAGATATACAAGAATAAATGTAATCATATTCTTCATTAGTTATGTTCTTTTCTAAATCAGAACGCATACACATTAATATTCCTTTTCTTTCATAGTCTAACTTTTGTATCCTCAACATTGTAACTATATCAGGAACAAGTATAGCTTTAATATCCGGCATATACTTTTGCATAAAATCATAACTATTCTTATCACGAACAAACAATATTAAATCCGGGTGAGAAGAATAAATTTGCTTTGATTCTTCAAAGAACCTTTGGCCGTCTTCATTTGACAAGTCAAATGTTACCGTTTGTGGAAATACAATTATTTTATGATTATGAAAAGCTTGCAGAATTCGTCTGAATCTAAATTCTTCTATTGTCCATAAACACCCTAAAAATCCTCCACCATGGACTAAAACAGTTTTATTTCTTGGAGTCATTTGAGCAAACCAATGCTCACGTCCGTCAATTTGACCTGCGGGCAATTCATAATATTTTGTATTTAAATCCTTCAACAATTGATCTTGTGCCAGAACAATTGCGTGATCGCCTAAATTTCCGTGCTGTGGAGTATCAATTAATGCGTAATCTTTATTTCGTATATTAAAATGATATTTTATTAACTTTATAGCATATTGAAATAATGACATATATTTAAATATCCGACAAAACCAATACAAACTAATATAGTATAATTTAAACTTAATTATTTGTTTTGATGAAACAGATAAATTCAAATTCGCTACTGCTTTATACGTTTCACGATATAAGCACTGTAGTCGTTTTCTGCTCTTTTTTGACTTTGATAAAACACTTTCTGCATTTATTTCACTATATTTTATAATACTACTAGATAAAACGTCAATGGCCTTTGCTTTTAAAGTTTCATTTTGAGTAAAAAAAACAGCTCTAGAAAACATCGCTTCGATTTTATCTATCTTATTCGGATTATTTCTTACTTCACCCATAATGCTACCATTTCGCTGCATATAGAAATATAGCATTTCAGAAATGCACGCTACTTTTCTACAATTAGAAAGCAGTTTATGAATTACGAACTCATCTTCGTGAATTTTACCTACAGGATATCTGACCTCTTGAAACAAATTCCTTTTATATAGTTTATTCCAGGCTACGACCCAATACCAACTTTTATTCTCAAAAAGCTTATTTAACAAAATGTCTTTCCCCGATAATACCTCATCATGTATAGGTAAATTAGCATTATTAAACTTTCTTGAACCATCTTCACTAACATATTTAAAATTGCAAATACTCAGATCTGCAGCATTTTCATACAATGCAATATATAGCTTTTCAATCATATCAAGGGCAATATAATCATCACTATCTACAAAACACAGATATTCGCCATTTGCTTTGTCTATACCGACATTTCGGGAATCAGACAAGCCCCCATTTTTCTTATGTAAAACAATTATACGCTCATCTCTTTTGGAATATTCATCACAAATTTCAGGACAGTTATCAGTCGATCCGTCATCAACAAGAATGATCTCCAATTTAGAATATGTTTGATTTATAATGCTGTCTATGCATTTTTTCAAATACTTTTCAACATTATAAACAGGGACTATAACAGATATTAAAGGACTCATTATTTACTCACCTATCATAGAGTTATGGATTACGATTTATAAT
>CAMWMY010000181.1 GCA_947175465.1 uncultured Erysipelotrichaceae bacterium
TTCTTTTGATATTTAGAAGAAAATGTTATTTTTACTTTTCCATAATATAGAAGGATAGTTGTTTTTTCTTATAGAATAAGAATATGCAATCTATTTATTTCCTTCTTTTTTTCTGTATAAAGAAAGGAATACTTATCTTTTTATCCTCATACGATTAAGTATGAAGGAGGGATACTATGATTGATGATACAAATATGATAAACCCATTAAGATTTGAAGCAAATCCTTATCATAATATCGTATTAAAAGATAGGAAGGTTTTAGAAATAACAGGTGTAAAACAAATTGATAGCTTTGATGCAAGTGAGTTTTTATTAGAAACAGCACAAGGTTGGATGATTGTACAAGGAAAAGAATTAGTATTAGGAAAATTAGATACGGAACGTGGTGATGTGATCATTAAAGGATTGATTGAATCAATGGCCTATGTTTCTAATAAAAAAGGAAATAAAGATTCTATGATTTCTAAAATATTTAAATAATGTTGCTTCCACAACAGGTACAGTCCATCTTATATCATGTGATTGCAGGTTGGATGTACGGCTGTACTTTTTTATTTCTTAGAAGTTTTATTCTTTATATGAAAAGTAAATTATGGAAAGGATTTTTTGAAATCATCTATCATATCCTATTTACATTACTGATGTTTCGAGGCTTATATAAAATTAATGGAGGAATTACCAATTTTTACCTAATCACTTTTTTTCTGATAGGATTTTTTATCTTTTATCGCTTTTATATGCCTATTGTTTTACCCTTTTTTCATTGGTTGAAGAGGTTGTTGAAGCCAATTATTAAAAAAGGAGCTCTTGCCAAATCTAAAATTCTTGGTATAATGAGAATACCATTAAGATTGGTAAGAAGGAGGAAGGCAAATGGCAGCAAGCGAAAAAAGAAATCAAAGAAAAGAAAAAAAGAGAAGTCCTTTGAAGAAAATGATTAGTGTCGCTGTTATTATGGTAGCCTGCTTTTTAACGTATTCTGCTGGGGAAGAACTTATGACGACACTTCAGCTACATAAGGATATTCAAGAAACACAAGCAGAAATTGATGCTTTAAAAGAGAAACAAGCAGAGTTAGAAACAGAAAAGTCAAATTTGGAAGATCCAGAATATGTAAAACGCTATGCTAGAGGGAAGTACATGTTATCAAAAGATGGGGAGCAAGTATTAAAGCTACCAGCGAAAGAAGAATAAAGAAGCAAGTGTTTGCATTATGTATATGAAAGGGTATCAAAAAAGATATCCTTTTTTTATATAAGGATATGAAAAGCTTAGGAATGATTTCCTTTATAAATGTATTGTTGATGATATTGTAAAAATTTTAAACGCTCTTTGGTGAGATATTGTTTTGGTAGTTTGAAATTAGAATGGAGAAGATAGGAAGGCATATTATGTAATTTTTGTTGTAGTTCATCGCTGATCAGAAGTGTCCCATCTGTATGAAAAGAAATATACCCTTGATCAAATAAAAGATCATGATTTTTACATAGCAATAAGCCATTATGATAATCAATAGCTTCAAAAATATGTGCACAGTCACGAAATGGCTTAATATGGGAAGCTACTAATAATGGGGGAAAAGCAATTTGGCATAGAGCACAAGTATGATTATATTCATGAAAAAGGGTGTCTTTGTAAAAGGATTGAATATGTCTTGTATCATTGCGCTCTACAGGGATACCTTTTTCAGGAAGGATATCTAAGATATGGTTTAAATGTTCATAAGGAATCATTTCTTTATCTATATTTTTATATTCTTTGGTATGAGTATCATAAGAAAGCAATGTTTTTGCATAAAATGCACCTAATGTTTTGGAAATAAGAGTAGGTTCTTCTAAATATTCTTGTAAAATTTGTTTCATAAGCACAGTAAGATCAGCATTGATTGTTTTATTTTGTTGATTTTGAAATAAAAGTGTTTGTTGAAGAATAGCTTCATCAAAAGGATGAAAGCTTTTTTGAGGAATACAAAGAGAAGGTGTCGATGATAGTAAAAAAGACTTCCAAATTTGTTGATATTTTTGATCTTGTAACATACTTTCAAAATAAGCAAGTGCTTCTAGAGTAGAGAGATGTTTGCTTTTTGCAAAAATAGTAGCAGCAGGGCATAAATCAATTCCTTTGTTAGATTCTTTGATCATCGAAATATCTCGTAAGTAAGAAAGAGTAAGAAAAATATCTTGCATAGAAAAGCTATCATCTTCTTCTTGAAAGTGTTTTGATAAAAGGTTTGTAGCTATTTCTAAGGATATTCCTTGTAACTCAATATAATCTAATTCATAAAGTAATTTTTTCAATAATGTTTTTTTCATAGTACCTCCCTTAAAGTATCCATTCTTCATAAAATTGCTTATTTTCTTTCTTTATAGAATGGTTCTTTTTTTCTATTTTATTCGCTATTTCACTCTTTTTTCTCTTTAAATAGCCATTTTATAATAATTTTCTTCAATTCTACTACCATTCGATAGTATTCGACAATAGAAAACTATTACAATGTAAGTAATAAAAGGAGAGTGTTAACATGAAAGGACCAGGAATTAAAGATTACTTACAAGTTTTATATACAAAGAAAGAAGAAGCTATGGCGAGAGGACTACGCTATTTAGAAGTAAATTCAAAAGAGCTACATGCAGAAGTATCTCCACAACATGCAACGATGCCAACATGTTGCCAAGCAATCTACAAAGTACTATTAGAAGGAGATGCGATTACACAAAGTCCCAAAGGAACTACAGGATTTGGATCAAGACTTACTGTGCGCTATGACTTAGAAAATATGGATGCACGTAATCGTATGTTTCCAAGTAAGAAAAGAGGAAGACCTGCAAAGACAGAAGAAGAAAAATTAGCTGCAAGAAAAGCACGTATGAGAAGAAATACAGAAGATTTATGTAACTTAATTAAATCATGGTTATCTGAGCATGGATGGGAATATATTGAAAATAAGGATTATATTGAAGCACATAATGATAAAGAACGTTGGCTTATTAATGTTCAAGGAATTAAAAGAGGTAGAAAACAAACCTTGCCTGTAAAATTAAGTGAAATTATGAAGCGTATGGATGATCCTGCAACTCGTTATAGTATTGCCTTTAATGATTCCATTTCTTATCGTAGACAATGGAACGAAATTCCTGATTCATTAAAGAAAAGATTAAAAATGAGTGTTATCTTAGCAGATAAAAAAGGGAATATTGT
>CAMWMY010000182.1 GCA_947175465.1 uncultured Erysipelotrichaceae bacterium
CAGATGGATTTAAAATGGTTAATATCGATTGAGAAAAACGCCTTTTTATCTCATCTGGAATCGAATTTGTATATTGTAATAATCTTTTCCACAATGTATTTAATTCAACAAACCGTCCTTCAGCATTCTTACAATACTCATCAGGCAAAAATTCTGTTACTATTTCCTCTAATGCTTTTCTAATATATAATGCACATGTTGTATAATCTTTTGCATTATAATACTTTTGCGCTTTTGCATATGAATCACATTCACCATCTATGATTACTGGATGTTCTTGTTTTGTGATATCATCCTCACCTACATACATTTCTTTCCTTAACCATTTTGTATCTTGTTTATGCTGTTTTATCTTATAATCAACAAAATCAAAAAGCGTTTTATCATGAGTAAAGAATAAGATTTGATATCTATTGACAAAATCATCCAATAATAGATCCATAAGTCTATCCCTATTACTCATATCAAGGCTTATCATCAAATCGTCTAGCACCAAAACTTTTAATGCATCTGGGACAGCTGTACCTATTCGTTGGTCTATGATTGCCAATCTAATGGCAACAGCTATTGCTGACATCTTTGCTTCATTAAGAAATGATTGTGGCTTCTTTATTTGAACGGCTTGATTGTTGTAACTTGTTATCGCCAAATCTATATGGAAAGATGTCCATTCATAATTTTTATCTTTCTTAATATGAGTGGGTGGGGTATATTTCAGTTCAAATTCTATGTTGTAGCCAAGTTTTTTAACATAATCAGACGCATTGCTATTTATAAAATCTATCAGCTTTACAAATTGGTCATTAAAATGTATTTCAAAATCCAAAAAGCCAGAGTATTCAGGACTGTTTTTATATACTTGTATTGTATCACCTTTATAATTTGTTGTCATTCCCGGTCCTTTTTTATACTCTTCCCACATTGAACCAGCATTCGTTAAGGTTTTACCTTTTATCGGAAACGAGGGAAAAGTTACATAAGGTAATACAGAATAGTTAAAAACATCATATAAATCAGGAGTCTCACTATTCTTAAAATCCTGAAACTTAAAGATTGACTGATAATTAATAAAGTCAGTCGCCTTACGTGATTCTTGAACATCAGTATTTTCACAAATAGCACTATCCAATAAAGACAACACATATTCTGCATTGTTGTCTGTTTTTATCTTTATACAAGAATTACAATGTTCCTTGTTTGTAATTGGGCAGGTCTGCTTTATTGCATAAATATTAACCAATGACTCCTCATTGATTCCGAAGGGCTGAAAATATTTATCTGTTTCAACCGATTTCTTGAAAGACGCTTCTAAAAGGGTATAGATACCCCAAAACAATGAACTTTTACCGCTTCCATTTTCTCCATACAGAAGCAGATGTTTATTGTTGATATTTATTACCTCTTCTTTACCGAAAAACTTGAAGTTGGATAATGTTAATATATTAATTTTGCTCATATTGTTGCTGTTCTATGAATTTGATAAATAAAATTATGACTTCTGGTGTCTAATAGTATTATCTTTTGCCTAACCATATTATTTGCCTGTTGATACCATTTATAAAAAGATTCTATTGTTGTAGCAGCATCATATATACCACTCCAATCATAGTTGTTCAAATCCGATATCACATCAATTTGATTATCTTTCATGTGTTGTTCGAAATATAGTTCATAGAAGACCATGTCAATAATCTCTTCAATATGTGTTGCCAACCTTTTATTACTTGTATGGGTAAGAATGTCAGCATTGTCTTTGTCATAAAGATAAAGCAAGAAATCAGTCAGGTTTTCTACTATTTTTTTTCCTTTACTTGTTTACAGAAAATCTGGCACCGGAAATGGCGAAACATAGTTTGTCTTAAACGTGTAGTACCCTCCTCGCAGAACATATCCTGTGTTTTGAATATAGAACCAAAACAGTCTTGAATTGAGCAATGCCATCCAGTATTTGTACCCTTCTGTAATATCCTTTTTCTTTATATATCCATATATCTTTGTCGTAGAATAGAAAACACCGTCTTTATCATAGGCAAAATTTCCTCCATAAGAGATTTCAGGTGCAACGAGTTTTTCATTGTCAAACAGAACAAGATTCTTGGGATAAATATATCTGAACCAATAGTCATCATTACGCAATCGTCCCTTTTCGCGGTTTCGCAGTTCTTCTTCACATTCCTTCAAATAGGCGTATCCATTTGGGAATAAGACGGACAATTCATTTTCCGTATATAGTACTGCTTTCCCATTCTCTATTTTATATGGGAAGATGACATAACGATTAGTTTTAATATTGTCATAACGATGAACATCTTCTCCTTTAAGCAAAGGTTTTACCAAACCACGTTCAATCTTAACACTGCATTTAAGATGCTTTGATTCTCCAATTATCAAACCATTTTGTTCTGCGCATTCATACAAAAAATATACATCATCCTTGCTCGTTTGTAGTCCACAAAATATTCTGTCAAATATATCACTGACACACCGAGAATGCTTTTCTATTTCTTTTAGAATCTTTGTTGTCTGTCCTACTGTCAGCACCCAAGTGTTTTTATCTAATTTATTTGCAGGGATTTCTGATGCTGATTCTTTGTCTATGGATTTCAAGTATCGTCCTAGCTCCTGATTTGTCTCCAAATTATGATCTAGTTCATAATAATGCAAGGCTTCGCTGTTTGGAACAAACCATTGCAATGCTGTATATGTTGAAGCGTTAAATACTTGATATGCTCCAAAATTGATGATTTTATTTGCTGCATTGTGTTCTGCCACCAAACCTCTCAGCTCCTTTCCGAAAGCTGCGTTAGTCCATTTCACAGGCATTATGAAATTTACTATTCCACGGCTGTTGATTAACTGCAAGCCTCGCTCTACGAATATTGCATACAAATCAAAAGAACCGGTGGCAACCTTGTATTTGTTTACCAGTTCATCTGCATACAAAGGATTGACATCCCTTATTCCTTGTATTCTTAAATAAGGTGGATTGCCAATAATCAGGTCAAATCCCATAAAGTTTCCGTTGTCGTCAAGAAGTGAAGGGAATTCGAATCTCCATTCAAATGCATCATCATAAAGTTTGTTGCATTCAATCTCATCAAATTCTGTTTCTAAGTCTTTTAGCTGCTTCTTTAGTTTTTTCAGCAAAGCTATTTCTTCTTGAATAAGTTCAAACAATGTAGGAG
>CAMWMY010000183.1 GCA_947175465.1 uncultured Erysipelotrichaceae bacterium
ACAGTTTCTCCTACGATTGTCTCGTCGTGAATGAAAAGCTTGTTAGTCGGGCGTGCGCGTCTGTCTTGCCAGATGGAGTCGAATAATGGAAAGTTGTCATTACCCTTTACACCGTTGGCGTTAAGTTCCTGTTGAAGACGTTGTGCCCAGGATACGGAAAATGTCATGCCGTCAATGGCAACAGTCTGACCTTCTTTTGTATGTTCTGTAACCCAGTCGATCAGGTCTGTTGCTTCAGGTCCGTCTTCCTTCATCATTTTGAAACCTGTGTCTTTAAGCTGGTCTTCGGCCTGAATGAAATAGCGGGAGTCTGTCCAGCAATACGCTTCATCGGTGAGAACAACGGCTGTGCCGTTGGTGCCGTTGCCCGACTCGAAACCTGTCAACCATTCGCGCCCGCGCCAGTGGCGGGGCGGCAATTCACTTTGGTGTGGATCTGTTCCCGACACAATTACTGCATCGATACCTTTTTCTTTCATAACCGTGCGTAGTTGCGCGAGATATTGTGCATTCTTTTTCATAACTTTTTCAATTTAATCTCCAAAAATACTCAAAATACTCAAATCCGGCAAAAATAAAATTAATTCTTGCCGACATCCTGCACAAGGGAAGATCTGTTTATAAATAGGGTGCTATTTAATTCTAACAAATATTTAATTGGGAATATGACTTAATGTTTCATACCCCTTTTTTAATAAAAATATCCAATTATATACTTGAATACACCAGTAATAAAATATCCCATCTTAATCAGCATGGTACTCGAATTATGCTGTTATACATATTTCATAATAACTGATTCTTTCAAAATTCAGCAATTTTGCATAACGCAATTCCTCTAAGCACTCATTCATAACGTTTATAAGATATGTTATTCCTGTAGCTTGGAACCAAATTTCTCGCAAATCTTTTAGATTTATTCTTTCATTATTGCAATATCTCATTATATGAGCATATAACAATAGATTGATTACGGCTTTTCTTGACATTGTTCTTTTATTCTGAGCTATCTTTTGACTGCTGAATAGCTCGGTTTAATACAAAGATAGCAAAACTATCTTAAAAAGCAAATCAATCAAAAATGGCGACAAGAGTTTTCCAATTCTTGTCGCCATTACTTTTATAATCTGATGATTAGCTACATGCTCATTGCGGCATTAGCCATCTTATTTTGAATCTTCAAAAGTCTATTCTGCTGTGCACTTGTCAAATCGGCTTTTGCATTCTCAAGTTTATTACTTAATGATTTAGCTTGTTCCATCAAGTTAGAGCTACTTTGAATTGCATCCATATCTCCGTTGGCCGCTTTCTTAATCGCCGAAATATAATCATCCACAAATTCTTCATATTCATCAAGAAGACTATCCCAATCATTAGATTTTGAAATATTCGATGAGGACTTATCTTCATTAGTAAATGCATTATCTATGATTTCAAAAGATTTAGCATTTTTGAAAATCTCAGCAGCTTTTTCTTCGTGGCTGCCCATGTAATCCCAAGTGAAAACAATTGTTTTTGTATCTCCGATATTGCCATTTAGAAGTTCTTTAATCTTCTGAACTTCGGTCTTATCTGCGGAGAATTTGAACATTCCCAAATCGTAGATTTCTCCATTGGTGCCAATAGGATTTAGCTCAAATTTAGCAAAACCTTTATCATAGAATTTCTCTGAAGGTTTTTTTACTAATTCAAGTTTTACTGAAATGGAAGCATCATCTCCATCTTGGGTAAAGGTGTAGGTACCATCTACCACTTTTAGATAAGGAGCGGTACATCCACTCATTTCCACGTTTGTTACACTCACTTCTTTTTTGTCGGGGATCCTTGGAGTACATTTTCCGAATAATAGTATAAAGACTATAAGTCCTAATACCACTATTCCGACAATTTTCAAAGTCTTTTTCATGTGATAATAAAATTTGGCGTCCACCAGTCTCAAAAGGACATTTATAAATGCAAAGAGGCGCAAGACTGTTATCAAATTCCGTCAATGGGTTCTGGACTACCTCTGCACTGAAAATGAAAACAACTCACGCCTTGGCCGTATATTGACACATCAGTGCATATATGCAGACCAAAGGGAGCAGTCTATCATTATTCCTCAGTGCAGTTGAATTGTCCAGATTCATTGACAAGGAATAAGCTAAACGCTTCCTATTACTATGTACGTCCTACTCAAAGGACACCGCAAAGGTAGTAATAATTTTCTGATAAACCACTATTCGTGAGCTGTTTTCTTCTTTGTTATCTTAATATTCTAAGCTGATTAAATCATGATATCTTATTCGTTTATACGTTGACATTATGAATAAACTGAACCGTTCCACATCAGAGAAATTCCTTGTATTATATCGGAAGGCAAATTCATCACAGTATCTAAATAAGTGCTTCTTACTTACTTTATGATATATTCCCATGATACCTCGTTTCAAGTGGGACCAAAATCCTTCAATACTATTTGTGTGGAAACCGTCTTTTACATATTCTCCAGTTCCATGGTCAACTACTTTGTGATCATACTTAGCCGATAATCCAACATAACCTTTCCATCCATCAGATATAATGGTTGTTCCTTCTTTTACAAGATTGTATATTATTGCTTTCAGTACCTTTCCACTTGTATTAGGAGTTACAAAGGTCTGTACTTTCCCATCAGATAATAATCCGACCACTGGAACTTTCTTTTTCAAACTACGGCCTTGTGCATGTTTTACCCGACCTTTATTCTTACCTCCCACATAGGTTTCATCAACTTGGGTTAGATTATTAAATGTAGCAATAAACTTACCATGTAGTTCATGTCTTATCCTTTCAAGTATGAACCATGCAGTTTTTTGGGTAACTCCAATATCTTTTGCCAACTGTGTGCTACTTATGCCTTTCTTATGACTCAAGAATATATAGATTGCATAAAACCATTTCATTAATGGTACATGACTTCCTTCAAACATTGTTCCTACTGTTACAGAGAAGGTCTTACGACATGATTTGCACTTATATAAGCCTTGTCTTTTCAATCGATAATGTTCTTTACTTTGTCTATGGCAGTGTGGACATATTGGTTCTCCATGCCAACGTTGATATTCTAAAAACTCCCTGCACGAAGTTTCATCATGCAGGGAGTTAAACAAATCAATAAATGATTTTGCCTTATATTTCATTTGCTCTATGGGTATCTGT
>CAMWMY010000184.1 GCA_947175465.1 uncultured Erysipelotrichaceae bacterium
GAAGAAATGGGAGTAAAAAATGGTGAGGATATTCGTAAACACATACAAACAAATATTCAAAATGTAGATTATGCGTTCTTGATAATTTCTAAAAAATATAAGGCCAGCGAAATCTGTATTAATGAAATGGGGGCAGTATGGGCTTACGACAACAAAGTACGATTATATCTTTTACCTGATGTAAATTTTAATAAAATAGGTTGGTTGTGCGACACCCGAAAGGCAGAAATGATAAATTCATCTATAGCCTTAGATGCACTACATAAAGAAATGATAGAATATTTTGGATTACCGGATAAGGAAATCTGGAGTCGCCAAAGAGAAGCATTTCTAAAATATATAAATAGTATCAAGTAGTGATTATGGCAAAGTTAGAAGGAATAATATATACTGCATTTAGAAGTTATATTGTGTTACGGGGGTTTGCTTCTATCGGAGGATTAGCAAAAATCTCTAAAAAGCCAGCATCTTATCAAAGAGATGCAAATGAACAACACAAAGTTGAAATCGTTCATTATTTGAACGATTTAAAGTCCTATTTCCCAGAAATCACTTTGGCTTGTAGAGTTAGCGATTATGAGGGACTTATGAGAAGTATAGGTGATGATAAAGATGTTAGTAAAGAAGATAGCATATATGTTAAAGGTTTACGTATATTGAGTGAACGATTGCCTATTGGTAGAGATAGAGCAAGACACGCATATTTGGAAATTGATAATCCCAATGAAGAAGAGAAACTTCTTAGGGTCGATGGGAATCACCGTCTAGAACCTTTTAGTACTGATATAGAATGGTGGCATCAGTTTATATCAGATAGGTCCCCGATAAAGGATGAGACTGATCCTGAGAAAATTCAAGGTTGGTTAAATCATCGAGCAAAAACATACAAAAACGAGATTGCCGAAAAAATTGTGCCATTTACTATCATTATGTCTGAAGCAAAGGATGCTGATAATTTTGAAGCAAAGATATTCCATGATATAAATTTCAAAGCTTTACCTCTACGCGAAGAAGCGAGCTTAAAAATTATATCTGAACTGAGTGCTTTCAATGATAAAGAAAAGTTAGGTCAAGAGTACCCTTTAGCACTGGACTTAATCGAAATTGTTAAAACTGGACAGTTTAATGCAATCCCATGGCTGTCTGTCGCCAATGACATTTCCAACTCTTATTATCGGACAGCCTGTTTATCCATTGTAAGATTATTGCTTTCTCAAAAAGATGTCATATCTTCCAGAAGAAAGGAGAATATTTGCAAATGGAAAGAGTTAAGACAAAACATCTTCATTATTGAACAACAAATAGAAACACTAAATGCTCAAATAACAGTAAAAAATATCGAGATTCAAAAAATTGAATTCGAACATCCTGATTTTGCAAATTTGTCTAAATATAAAGAAACAGTATTTGAAAGAGAACAGCTTATAGAAGAATTGTCGCTTAAAAAAAGCGATAGAAAAGAATTAGAATACAAAGAAGACCATCTAATATATAAGGCAAAAAATCTTCGTCGTTTTATAAAACACTGTGACAATAAAGCTCTTATTATAGAAGTGCTTTATTCATTAACTGTGATATACAAATCTTTTGAAAAAGATGCTTTGGGGAATATCGCATTCTTATGTGCGCTTGTTTATTATGCAATTTTGGATAAAAATCAAATGCAATCATTTATAGATTGGGCTAAACGTAATGGCATAAACAAAATCGTAGAACCTGATGATTTGTCAAAAGACGCAGCGATTAATCTTATAACAATGTTTGAACAAATATATCAAACAAAAAAGAATGAAATTTTCATCTCCATGCAATTCGGGGATTCACAAAGCGAGCTTATATATGAAAAAATAGTGCGAGCTGTAGAAATGTTCAATATGAGACATAAAAGTATTCATTTAAATGCCACCCCTATTCGTATTGATCGCACTATAGAATCAAGCAGCTTTTCAATACAAAATAAAATATTGGAAGCTATCAAATCATGCAGTTTAATTATAGCAGACTTAAGCAGTTCCAACATTAATGTATATCATGAAATTGGATATGCAATGGGAGTTGCAGAATCTCATAATATGATTCCCAATATGATACTGTTGTATAAAGAAGATACTGATCACAATAAGGAAAAAAAGGATATAGACAAATTCATAGGATTTAATCTTCGCAACTTATCTCAATTGCGTTTCAAAGACTATAAACAACTTGTAGATAGCTTAGTTGAACGATTAGAAAAACATTATGGTGTATAATTATGGGCAAAACAGTAACAACATATTTAATTGACGGAGACCCGAAAGGAACTCAATATGCATTCATTAGCAATAAGATTTGCCAAATGTTTGTCGTGCCACGTTCTAATCTCTCTTATTTGAATACACAAGAGAAGTTGCAAAAACCTGCGTTTTACATATTACTAGGTGAAGATGAATCAACCAAGCCAAAGGCATATATAGGTGAAACGGAGAACTTTAAAGAACGTGTAAAAGACCATGATAGCAAAAAATCGTTTTGGCAAAAAGCACTCATATTCGTATCGAAAGATGCCGATATGACTAAAGTTGATGTGCAATACCTAGAACATAAAGCGATAGCCGAAGCCAAGAAAGCAAACGCTTTTGTTTTAAGTGATAATAAACAAATCCCTAAAGCACCAAATCTACCAGAACATCAACAGGACTCAATGGATGAATTTTTCGAAGATGTGAAGTTTCTGGCATCATTTATCGGTTGCAATATTTTTGATGTTTCACAACCCAAAGAAGAACATCTATTCTACACCAAAGGTAGAGGATGCAATGCAAAAGGCTTCTATAGTTCCGATGGCTTTACAGTCCTAAAAGGAAGTACTGTTGCCAAAACAATGGTTCCGTCTTTCAACTGGAAAGAAAAACGAGAAAAGATGCTTCAAGATTACACTTCTACTGAGAACGGAATATTGGTATTGACGTCAGATAAAACTTTTTCAAGTCCCAGTACTGCCGCAGATTTCTGTATTGGTAGCAGTAATAATGGCTGGTTGATATGGAAAGACAAAGATGGAAACACATTGGATTCAGTTTATAGAAAACAGCTGGATTAATAACATATCAATTGGAAGCATATATGGAAGAAAAAGGATTGTTTGGAAATTAGCAGAAATTAAAAT
>CAMWMY010000185.1 GCA_947175465.1 uncultured Erysipelotrichaceae bacterium
ATACTGGGAAAATAAAGGTGAAAAAAAATTTTTTTCAGCTTGCTTTGTATATTTCTTTTTTTCCTCAATTAATTGCTGGGCCGATTGTGCAGTATAAAACGATTGAGGAGCAATTACAGCGTCGAGAAGAATCCTTTGATAATGTAGTAAGTGGATTTGAGCGCTTTATTATCGGTTTAGGGAAAAAAGTAATTTTATCCAATCAGGTAGCACTTATAGCTGATAGTATTTATAATAGTACAACATTATCTAACTATACTTCTGCCGTATATATCTTAGGAATTCTTGCGTATACTTTCCAAATTTATTTTGATTTTTCTGGCTATAGTGATATGGCGATTGGATTAGGAAAAATGTTTGGTTTTACTTTTTTAGAAAACTTTCATTATCCATATATGGCCAAGAGCATTACTTCGTTTTGGAAGCGATGGCATATTAGTTTAACGACTTTTTTTCGAGAGTATATTTATATTCCTTTAGGAGGAAATCGTGTATCGAAGATAAAATGGGTACGCAATATGTTTGTAGTGTGGCTGCTTACAGGATTATGGCATGGAGCAGCATGGAACTTTATTTTATGGGGCTTATATTATTTTCTCTTATTATATATAGAAAGAACGGTTTTAAAAGACAAATGGGATAAAATACCAACGATCCTCCAATATCTTGTGACTTTCCTCTTGATTAATTTTGGGTGGTTATTATTTCGAGTAAATACATTAGCTGATTTAAAAGTGATAGTTACAGGACTTATAACGAATCAAGGGGATATCGGGATTTTAGGTCTTTGTAATGAAAATCCAGCGATTATCTTTGCTCTTATCTTTTTTGTTTTATCACCTTTTTGTATGGGAGATTATGGACATCGCCTACATATGAAATATAAAGAGTATACAGCTTATCAAATCGTAAGAAAAGGGTGCTTACTGGGTATCTTTGTGATATGTATTTTATTTTTAGTGAGTTCTACTTATAATCCTTTTATTTATTTCCGTTTTTAATATAAAAAGTTGATTTCATAAAAAAAGATTGCTAGATTGAAAGAGAAGGCGAATGTTTGAATAGACAGACAAAAAGCAATTCTCTTCAAGGATAGCAATTTTTTTAATAAGCAGAAATTAATGAATACTATATCCTCCATCAATTGGAATAATAGCTCCACTGATGTAATTGCTGGCGCTTGAGGCAAGAAGTAAAAGAAGACCATCAACATCTTTATAACAACCCCATCGTTTCGCAGGTATACGCTCTAAAATAGCAGGGTCATAGGCACCATCCTCTTTACATTGTAAAGAAGTACCGGTTGTCATATAACCAAAGGAAATAGCATTGACTTGAATATCTTGGGATGAAAATTCATTAGCAAGAAAGCGTGTCATTGCTTCAATTCCTCCTTTACTTGCACTATAAGCACTATAGTCATTGCTGCTGAGGGTTGAAAGGATACTAGAAGCATTGATAATTTTTCCACCTTTTCCTTGTTTTAAATATTGAGCAATGACAGCCTGTGATAGAAAAAAGGATGCTTTTAAATTAATATCTAATACACTATCCCAAGTTTGAGGTGTAATTTTTAACGTTTCTTCTTTTCTTACAATTCCTGCAAAATTTAAAAGAATATCAATGTGTCCATAAGTACTCAATACTTCTTTTATTAAGGTATCGATAGCTCCAGGACTTGTTAGCGATAAGGTAAGACTATGATATGATCTACCTAAGGCCTCTACCTCTTTTTTTAAGGCACTATCATCACCAATACTAACACCAAAAATATCAGCTCCTGCTCTAGCTAATGTTAAGACACAAGCATAACCTAACCCTTGTGAACAACCACTGACAAGGGCAACTTTTCCAGCCAAATTAAATTGTTCCATACATATATACCTCCATATCTAAAATTAGTATGGACATGGATTTTAAAAATATGACCTTTTCAATGTATCAAATATCTGTTTTTATTTGCGAAAAGGGGGAGAAAAGAGGATTGTTGTCGATTTAGGAAATGAGAGGTATAAAGAAAGAGTTGTATTCATAAGAAAATAGGTTATAATGAAAAAGATCGAAAGGAAGAGATATATGAAAAAGTTAATGTTACTATGGTGTACATGTAGTATGATTTTAAGTGCTTGTGCTTTTGGCAATACAAAATATGAAAGAAGTAGTAAAGCAGGAAGTTTAATTCCGATTACTTTAGAAACAACATTAGAGAGATTAGAAAAAGGTGATACTTTTGTATTATTAATCTCACAAACCACTTGTGGAGCATGTAAGAGATTAAAAGAAGTGTTAGATGTTTATTTAAGTAATCATGAAGTGATGATTCATGAATTAGTATTAGATCAATATGTAAACTCACAAGAAGAGTTTAATCATGCAAGTGAGCAATTAAATCAATATGTGAATGATTTTAGAGGGACACCAGCTCTTTATTATATTAAAGATGGAAAGTCTGTAGGAGAAGTGATAGGATATGATTCTGAAAGAGGAATTGAGCCTTATGATAATTTTGTGCAAAAATTTCAATTGGATGCTGTAAAAGAGGCTTCTTAAACATATTTGCTTATAAAGTTTAGTGAAATACATTGCTATTTCTCTTTATCATGTCTATAATGATAATAAAGATATGTATAAAAAAAGAAAGATAATATTTATGATTTGATATGAAAAATAATCTCAGGGGAAAGAGAGGGATTGTTATGAATATGTTTGAAAATAATGCCTTTTTTTGGCAAAAGCTAGATACTTTGTTTTTTTCATCAAAAGTGGTCATTGATCATCCTAAAGATAGCTATCATAAAAAATATGCTAATCTTGTATATCCAGTAGATTATGGGTATTTAAGTGATACATCTGTGGAAGAAGAAAAACCGATGGCTATTTTTAAGGGATCTTTGGCATCCAATTTTGTATCTTCAATTGTTGTAACAGCCGATATTTTAACAAAAGATTGTTCTGTGAAGTTATTAGTTGGTTGCACGCCAGAAGAAGAACAAGATATTTTATTTTTCTTAA
The DNA here is from genome assembly GCA_947175465.1 of uncultured Erysipelotrichaceae bacterium. GTDB lineage: Bacteria > Bacillota_I > Bacilli_A > Erysipelotrichales > Erysipelotrichaceae > CAMWMY01. The sequence continues at coordinate 3,013 of CAMWMY010000185.1, forward strand.
ATCAGACGGAATTTCAAAAAACAATCTTAATGAGAAGAGGGAAAGAAGTACCTGATTGGGCACAAAATGATTAGAATATAATAATATT
>CAMWMY010000186.1 GCA_947175465.1 uncultured Erysipelotrichaceae bacterium
GTTGTAAAACAAAATTATTTGATAATTGAAAAGATTATGAAAATATTAGCAGCAGAAAAAATAGATGAGAAAGAAGTTATATAAAAGTAAGAAAAAAAGAAGGTAGGAATTGTTGAATGTTGCATGATATGATAAAATGATGGAAAGTTTTCCTTAATTCATATAGGAGATACTGAAAAGTTATAGTAGGAGGAAGAAGATATGAGCAAAACAATGGTAGCATTAGATTTTTCAACTCGTAAAGAAGTTTATGATTTTTTATCTAAATTTAAAGAACCTATTTATGTAAAGATAGGAATGGAGCTAACATATGCTTTTGGATTTGAAATTATCCGTAAAATAAAAGCTATGGGGCATCAAATCTTTTTAGATTTAAAACTTCATGATATTCCAAATACCGTAAAACAGGCGATGAAAAATTTAGCACAATTAGAAGTCGATGTTGTAAATTTACACTGTAGTGGAGGAAGTGTAATGATGAAAGCAGCGATAGAAGGGTTACAAGAAGGGGCAATTGATGGGAAAAGACCTTTATGTATTGGAGTTACACAATTGACAAGTACATCACAAGAGATGATGAATGAAGAACTTTTGATTTCAGGTAAGGTAGAAGATGTTGTTATTTCTTATGCAACATTGGCAAAAGAATGTGGTTTAGATGGAGTTGTATGTTCTGTTCATGAAGCAAAAGCTATTCATCAAGCTTGTGGTGAAAAGTTTTTGACAGTAACGCCGGGAATTCGTTTATCTAGTGATTCCGTTGATGATCAAAAAAGAGTTGCAACCCCTGCATATGCCAAAGAACAAGGGTGTGACTATATTGTCGTAGGACGTTCTATTACAACAAGTGAAGATCCTTACGAAACTTATACAATGATTGAAAATATAATGAAGGAGAAATAGTAGATGATGAATCATACAGAAAAAGAAATTGCAAAACAATTATTAGATATTAAAGCTGTCTTTTTAAGACCGAATGAACCATTTACATGGGCTAGTGGAATAAAATCACCTATTTATTGTGATAATCGTTTGATGCTTTCTTATCCAACTAAAAGAGATAAGGTTATTCAAGCATTTGTAAATCTTATTCGTACACATTATCCAGATGTAGAAATGATTATGGGAACGGCAACTGCTGGGATTCCATGGGCAGCATGGATTGCTGATCATTTACAATTGGCTATGGGTTATGTAAGAAGTTCTTCAAAAAAACATGGAAAAGAAAATAAGATTGAAGGATGTATTAAAAAGGGACAAAAAGTTATTGTTGTCGAAGATTTAATTTCAACTGGAGGATCTGTAAAAGGTGTTGTGGAGAGCTTACGTGAAGCAGGATGTGAGGTTTTAGGAATTGTTGCTATTTTTACATATTTATTACCAGATGCTTCACAACTATTATCGGCTTTAGATGTTGATTGTAAAACATTGAGCAATTATGATGTGTTAGTAGATGTAGCCTTAGAAAATCATTATATTCAATCAAGTGATCTTGCAAAGTTAAAAGCTTGGAAACAAGATCCACATGATGAGAAGTGGATGATACAAGAAATGTAAGCTACTTCACTTGTCGAATCTGAAAATTTATAGTATTATAGAGTAGCTGTAAATAGCCATTTTTCTATTTTTATGTTCCAAAATAGAAATGGCTATTTTTTATTGGAGGTTATTATGCATATAAAAACATCACATAAAATGGAAGAAAAGGCAATTTTACCTTTATTATTGTCAATGGCTTTTCCACCTATGGTTTCGATGCTTATTCAAGCGCTGTATAATATTATCGATAGTATCTTTGTTGCACAAATAAGCGAAAATGCACTGACTGCAATCTCTTTAGCATTTCCTATTCAAAATTTGATTATTGCTTTATCTGTAGGGATTGGGGTTGGTGTCAATTCTTATATATCAAGAAAATTGGGAGAACAAAAACCCAAAGAAGTACAGTATGCAATTACGCATGGCCTTATATTATCAGCAATAACAGCATTCACTGTGACTGTATTGGGCTTACTTACTTTATCTTCTTTCTTTTCATTTTTCACAAATGATCCTTTTATTTTAGAAGATGCTTCTATTTATACAAGAATCATTTTATCTTTTTGTATTGCACCTTTTATTCATATTTGTATTGAAAAAGTTTTCCAAGCAACAGGGAATATGGTCATTCCTATGGGGCTACAAGCGATAGGAGCTATTATTAATATTATTTTAGACCCTATTATGATATTTGGATATTTTGGTTTTCCTGCTATGGGAATTGCAGGAGCTGCTATTGCGACGGTTATAGGGCAATGTACCTCTATGATCTTATCAATATGTATTTTATTATGGCAAAAACATCAATTATACATGTGCTTTTTTCCTACACCTATTCAGCCATCTATTTTTTATAAGATCCTTGTTGTTGCAATACCAAGTGCTTGTATGAATGCATTAGGAAGTATTTTAGTTGTTGGATTAAATGCTCTTTTAGTGACTTTCTCTAATTTAGCAGTTGCTGTATTTGGAATATATTTTAAACTACAAACGTTTATTTTTATGCCGGTTAGTGGCTTGATACAAGGAGCTATGCCAATTATGGGCTATAATTATGGTGCTAAAAATAAACAAAGATTGATTGCAACTTTAAAAAATAGTTATTTAATAAGTTTTATGATTATGATGTTTGGTTTTCTTTTATTTATGATATTTCCTGTACAGCTTTTACAATTTTTCCATGCTACAGATGAAATGCTAGCAATAGGAGTACCAGCTCTTCGTATTATAAGTATAAGTTTTTTACCTGCAAGTTTAGGAATTATATTATCAACTTTATTTCAATCAACAGGATCTGGTGGATCATCCTTACTAATCTTTTTATTACGCCAACTTTTGATTGTTTTACCTTTATCTTATTTATTATCAAAGATTTTTGGTTTACCTGGTGTATGGATATCCTTTCTTTTTGCAGAAGGAGGAGCAGCGATTACCGCACAAATTTTATATCTTCGATTTAAAAGAAGAGACGCAATATTTAAGGGAAAAGATTCATCTGAAGCAGATGATAGTAAACTAATACAGGAAACAAAAGAAGCATAAGAAAAGGAAATAGA
>CAMWMY010000187.1 GCA_947175465.1 uncultured Erysipelotrichaceae bacterium
TTGCTAGACTATTTATTTGTTTTTATAGTGGGGAGATGAATCGGTTTAGTCTCTCGAACCACTTTAGTTCGATGAACTGACCGATTCATTTGTATTTTGGTGGTTTTTCAAGTATAGAACAGGCTCTCAATTTTCTGTAAAAAGAAAATTGAGAGCCTGTATTTGTATTTAGGTCAAGGATTCGAACCACCCTATTTCGTTTTTATGGTAGGGCATTTAAATGACGGAGTCAGGGAGTATCATAAAACAATAAAATTTTTGAAGGAGATATATCTATGAGATATACGAAAAAATTCAAAGAGGATATCGTTACAAGATATTCCAAAGGAGAATCGGTACACGATTTGTCTCTATCAACCGGAGCTAGTGTCAGCACAATATACAGTTGGATTAAGACTTCCGTTGGTATTGTTCCGGTAACTGGTCTGCATAAGACCATAAAAGAACAGGAAAAGAAAATAAGTCGGCTTGAGAATATGTTAAAAATCATACAAAATGCTGATTTTTTCAAAAATGTTTCTTTATCTGAAAGATTGGAAATCATTGATGAAGTTTGGGAAGAATATGGTATTAACGCTTCTTGTGATGCTATGGATGTTGCGCGGGGTACTTTTCATAATCATCAAAAGCGAGGTAAAGGCAAAAACTATTTACACGAAAAACGCAAGAAAGAATTGCTGCCAGAAATTCAAAAGATCGACCGAGAATTCTATCATATTTATGGTGCGAATAAGATAACAGCCGAATTAAAGAATCGTGGCTTTAATGCAAGTAAAAATACGATTCTTAAGATTATGGAAGAGGAACATATAAGGAGTTTACGAATGGATAAAAACTATCATGCATTTTTAAATAGCGAAAAGAAAAATGTATTAAACAGAAAATTTGATATGGATAAACCCAATCAAGCGTGGGTGAGTGATGTTACATATTTACAGATTGATGAGAACCGACCTAAATGTTATTTTCTATGCGTCATAATGGATTTGTACTCAAGAAAAATAATTGCCCATTCAGTAGGTGAAAGCAATAGTAAGCGCTTGATAAATCTGACACTTAAAAAAGCAGTTGAAGTGCGTGGCGTGCATAAAGATCTTGTGTTTCATAGTGATAGGGGCTCTAATTACACATCTAAATCATTTGGTGACTTAATAAATGAGTATGGTTTTATACAATCATTTTCAAAACCGGGTACACCATATGATAATGCAGTCATAGAGTCCTTCTTCCAAAATTTCAAAATAGAATGTTTTAACCATTATTTCAATATAAAATCTAAAAAGGAATTGATAAATATTATAGATGAATATGTCAATTTTTATAACATCAAAAGATCACATTCATATTTGAATTATGTATCACCTGATCAATATGAGGAGCGGTATTTTAACAAGCAAATATAAAATATTTTAAATTTTTCAAACTTTTTGTGTTACCTTTTTGATCTTTTGACACTATATATATGAAAGGCAAAATTTTGTTATTTTTCCTTGTCAAGACATAAAAATGATACAATTTTGTCAAAAAAATAAACACTTTTGTATTTTGCATTGACAATTTACATATCTAGCCTATATTTAAGATGAATCATTTTATATTTCTTTTGACTAAATCAAATTTAAATTCATCTTATTTCTTGGATGCTTTGACTCTAATATCTCACGGGTTTTGCTTGTGCTGATATGAGTATAGATCTGCGTAGTTGCAATAGAACTATGTCCGAGAAATTGCTGAATATATCTTATATCCACATCTTCATTGTGGAGCTCGGTGGCAAAAGTATGTCTGAACATATGTGGTGTAATATGCAATGGTGCACCAACAGCATTTGCATAATCATTAACCATATATCTTATAGACTGCTCAGATAAGCGATTACCTAACCTATTAACAAATAGGTAATCAGACTCCTGCGAACGGCTGATTAGGTAATTGCTTATCGTCTTACATAAAGTATCACTTATACACATAATGCGTTCCTTTGAGCCTTTGCCAAATATGCGAACAGTGTTATCTCCTGAATTGATAGAAGAAATTTTGAAATTCGAAACTTCTGAAACTCTCATTCCGGTAGAAAACAGCAATTCAAGAACTACAATGTTTCTTAGTGTTACTTCTTTTTGATATATTGAGGTTGCAGCAGAATACTGTTTATAGGCATAATTCAACATGCTTTGAATGCAATTTAATGGTATTGTTCGTGGCAGTTTTAAAGGTTCTTTGTATCTTAGAATTATTTTATGGAACGGATTGGAATCTATGATGTCCTCAATTTCCATATATCTGTAAAATGCCTTAATACAAGCAATCTTTCGTTTTGCACTTTTAGGCTTGTACTTATTGTGCAGCATATTGATATATGAATTGAGTTCGTTTTTGTCAAAACAGTCACGCTGATTCATAAAATCACAGAACTGCTTTAAATCAATTTTGTATGCCTTGAGAGTTAGGTCACTTAAACCTTTCAAGGAATGACAGGCAATCAAGTATTTGTCCTTTTCATCAACTAAATTAAACATAAAAAATCCTCCGTATAATGATAAGTTCATTATGACGGAGAACACCTTAAAAGTCGATTAAAAATGACAGATATTTTTATAAAAGTGTGCAATTTTGCACGAAAAATGTGCATTTTTGGGTTTTGAATTGTTTTATTTAGCCTTTTGTGCTATTTAAAAATAGAGAAATTATACTATTAAGTAAAGGATAATCATTAATTATCCTTTATTGGGTTTTAATTAAAGAGATTGTATAAATCAAAAATCACCCATCAATTGATGAGTGATTTTTGACATTATTATTAATTGTTTATTTAGTATTGTTTATATATTACCGTACAGCATATTACCACTATATTCATATATGAAACTATCATCCTGTTATAAAACTTGAAAAATTGAGTAAACTATATTATAATTGAGTTATCAAAAATGACGATAACGGCAAAAATATTAAATGGGGTGATATTTTGGAAATTAGTAGGGACATTTATTTAAATAGAATTATTACAAGAAAGCAAAATGGATTCATTAAAGTAATCACTGGAATTAGAAGATGTGGTAAAT
>CAMWMY010000188.1 GCA_947175465.1 uncultured Erysipelotrichaceae bacterium
GTGTTATGGTTCATATCCATAACGGATGAACGCTTACAAAAATTATGATATAAACTAATTTTCAACATCTACTTATTATAATGAATCATATTTATTCGGATCTAACTTATCTAAAGTCAGCCCTGTTGATTTTAGCGTAGGTCCTATTGGTGCTACATTTTTCCGTTTGGGGAATATTGGGAATGTAAAATCAGCAGCTAGTCGAGATGCTGGTTTTGATAATATAGCACGGGCTTCTGCTATTTCACGTGTAGAATAAATACGATTACGCATTGCAACTGCAACAGCACGTATTATTTCTTGATTAGTTGCGTCTTGAGATACGCCTAATATTGTATATGGGTTCTTCATCTACCTAAATCTTTTAAATAATCTAATCCTTTTTTAAGAGCCTCTCCTTGCTCATTAAGCGACCAAGGATTGTTTTGTATAGCACTTCTAGCATTATAGGGAAGTTGATTCCAAATCATTGAGTAGGCTTCACTAATTTCAGAATTACTACTTCTGAATGTGGAACTCATATTTGATTTTAATGAGTTTAAAACGCTTTCTACTTTTAATTTCCCATACTTATCAGGAATAATATATTCCATAACACACATTGGTATCAATGTAGAGAGATTTTTGCACACAGAGACATTGTCTTTGTTGTTCTTGTAGATGTTATATACTTTTTGAAGTGCATCGCATTTATTTAGCGTATTGTTATTTACTTGCTCCACAATTTGACTCATTTCAATTTGGACCTTCATTGTTTTTATTTTTGCTGATGTTGCATTAAATTGATTCTGAATGGCAGCAGACTTAGTACCGATTTTTGTTTTTAGTACATTAAATCGCTGTTCGTTTGATGAAAAAAGTAATGTCATCATTTCTTCCGGAACACCATCGCCACCTTTCAATGCCTTTACTATTTGTGAGTCAAATTCGTGAGTAGAAGATAGAACATTGTTTAACACTGTAATATTCTCCTCATCACCATCTGTTATATAATTGTGTATTAGAGCTTCAATTATGTTTTCAAGATTGCGTTTCAGATGTGGATTACATTTACAAAAATCATATATTTCAAAAAGTAAAGGTGTTCCTTGTGCCAAAGTTTGAGTCTTATCGTTCAAAGTTTTTACAACTTGTTGGTTGATATAGTTGGAGAACGTAAAAGATAAGGTGTCATCTCCAATAACTTTTATCACAACTCCATAGTCGGAATAAAGTTGGCGATATTCAATATTTTGAGCTATATCATTATTCATGGCAGTCATAACAGTTGAGTTTAGATTAGCCATGAGACCTTCAAATTCTTTAATTTGTAAAATTCGAGTTTTAGTAAAAGAACTTTTAATTTTTTGCTTTTTCTCAATGGATGCAATTACAGAGTTCAACGAATCTAATGCAGAGGAATATTTTTTAAAATCACCATTGCTTAAACCATATATACTTCCAATTTCTAGAATTGCTTCCCAGTTGTCATAGTGCCCATTAGCTTCTATTATAAGTGCTTTTGTTACATTACTATTATATGTATTTGATATGGATAACATATATGGAGCGACTAGTACACAACTTTCATCAAGGTTTTGCTCTGCAAGTTTATTCATTGCTTCGAGTTGAAACGAGAGAAATTGTTGGTATTCAGCATTATCCTGAATAGCAGCCTCCATTCTTGCGAGTAAAGTTTTTTGTACTTCAAGAATAGAAATTACGCTATTATCGGAAAGTGTGTCATAGTTAATATTATCAGGTAATTCATCATTATCATCAAGTTGACCTAGTGCAGATTCTAATGTAAATGTATAAGAGTCATCCCAGGAAGTATAATTCAATGAATCAACAAAAATCTTTTGTTGATAAATAGTTGTGGCCCAAATTGCAAGTAATTCTTTGTAATTGTTTTCTGTCAACAATCCATCTTCTGCTGCATTTAGACACATTATCGCTATGTTTCGCAAAGCAATTGGGTCAGATAGGTATGTTGAGTCGTGGACTTTTAAACCATTTAGACTTTGGATATAATTGCCTTGGATGTAAAACATTTCAATAGCGTAAAGTCTTATTGATTCTTTGAGAATATTACTTTTTTGTGTTGATACTTCTACTATCAAGTTTATATCACTCAAAGTCTTTGAGAGAGATTGTCCAAACGCGATAGCTTCTTCAGGCGTTAATTCAGAATTGTTAAGTTTACATATCTGATCGTTGAGCCCATCAAGAATACTTTGTTGAATTTTGATTCGCTCTTCCTGGCAGAGTTGAGCTATTTCATTGTCCGTTCCAAGTATTCGCTCGTTTATTTCTTCGGCCTTTTCAAATAGACCATTAGCAATAAGATACATACACCAGCGAAATGCTAAATCTTGCTGATATTTTTTATCTTTATTTGTTTGTAATAAGTTATTGATTTCATCTGTATCATTACTTGATAAAGATTTATTGTCTTTCAGTTTGCATATTGAAATTCTAGCTCTGATGTCAAAGAAATTTCCTGATATACCAAGTATACTCGTGTAATCACTTATTGCTTTATCGTAAACATGATTTTTTTCGTACCCTTTTGCTCTTAATAAAAGTCTCTTGCTCAGAGATGAAGAAATCTCCTTTGATAAGGATTCTTTGTTATTCGAATTACATATTGAATTAACTTCAGAAAGAAATGTTGAGAGACCAACAATAGCCTCATCAGTGTTTTTTTTGCAAATAATAAAACTTTTGACAGAAACGTATTTAGCCCATAGAGCATCATTAAAAGACGAAGAAATACCATCTCCTTCTTTTATAATTGCAAATACTTTAGATGCTATTTCTTCTGAATTTTCTTCATTTTGTATTGAGTCTAGATAAAGTGCAGCATAGGTATCAAACCATGATAAGCAGTTATCGCGTAGTAAATACAATAGTTCAATTGCACGAGATTGCTGTGATACATATAATTCTTTTGCCAGATGAATTATTTGTTTCCGGATTTCTGTTAGAATAGTATTATATGCCGTTCCTGTCTCTATAACAAAAGTGCCGATGCCAAGAATAGGCAAGTTGATGTAGAGGGTGTGGGCGTTTAAATAAAAA
>CAMWMY010000189.1 GCA_947175465.1 uncultured Erysipelotrichaceae bacterium
ATTGAATTCTTCACTACGAAATAATATAGAGTATAGCACTTTTAAATAGTCTCGGACGATTTCATGGGCTTGGCTGTATTTAAGCAATGATTTCATGACGGCATAATAGTCAACGTATTTCCATCCATTTTGTTGTTGTGCATAAATCTTGTTGTTACTATGGCTTAAGAGGATGTACAATTGCTTATAACCGGAATAGGTTCGCTTACAATAACCTTCATAAATTTCTAATTGGCTCCGTCCACTCCCTTTATTTGCATGCACTTTTGAATTGATTTTATTTTCAATGCAAATCAGCCATTTGTGAGTTTCATCTTTAATGAAAAGGTCTATCTGTCCACTATCATTTTCTTTTTGCTTGCCGGTGGGTTGTTCCGGTATAATCATATAAGAGGATTTTTCTATCATTTGATACCATTCCTTTTCTACATTAGCCATTTGCAAAAAATCGGCAAGGAGAGTAGCCCCTATATTATCTTGACAATTCCAAAGTTTCGCCAGCAGTTTAGAATGATATCTTTCTTCTTCTTCTTTTTCGATGTACGTCAATAAAGTTTTTTTATTCAGGAAAGAATTTTCCTCGATAAAAGGGCGGATATGTTGATTGTAAACTCGTCCTTTTTCTTGTTGGTATAAACGATGTAGATTATTCAGAAAGTTGAAGCACAAAATTTCTTTTTCATACCGCTTCAATTCTTTTTCCTGTTGTAAGAGTTGTTTTTCTCGATGGATAAATTTTAATTCTCTTTCTCGCTGCGAATGAAGTATGCAGAGTTCTTTTATAAGTTGTAAACGAGCATTTTCTTTTACTTGTTGAATATATTCCCGCTCTTTTTTCTCCTGCAAATAAAGCAGGCGAAGTTCTCCGATGAGTTGTAATTGAGTGTTTGGCATAAAAAACGTGGGTTTACTACATTTGCTATTGAGGTATCGCCAAACACCATGCAACCAAATAAATAAAGCCCACGTCTATGAAAACGTGAGCATTAACACTTTACTCTTGGTTGCTAAAAATTGGCGATTTTCAATAGCAAGAATAAAAGCTAATGCTTTTAGTCAATATGTAAATTAATTGTTGTCTGTTTCTTTCTTGTAATTTTGGTTTCCGCAAATATATGAAATAGTTAGTTATCTCACAAGGAATAACAAATTGGCTCATTTTCTAAACCCACGTTCTAATCTGTGTAGACTACCGCAATCCACTCCAATTACCCACTCCATTTAAGGGTACCCCTTGCTTTTCAGCTCGCACTCCTATTGGGAGGGGTTCCGTGCCATGCCGTGGGGGATGGATGGGACGCCATGTCACTCCCTCATTGCCGTTAGGCATTGGGATAACCATACGTTACGCGTTTGCCACGTAACTGCTCATAGGAATATCCCACATATTTTCCCGTGAAAAATTCTTTTAAAACCATGACTTCGATATATGTGCCGTTATTGGGTGTAATATAATCGCTAACTATATCAATAACGATATACGCTTTCCCGCGAATTATCACGGTATTATTTACCTGCGCCATTTTTACGAATTTCTCATACGTGTCAATCTTTACCGTTTCCATTGCCATTTATATAGTTACATGGATGGAGGTAGGAACTTAAAATCGCTCAATTGTATCTTCATGATGTTGCTTATTTAGCAACAAGTTACTTCCTGAAAAGTGACTAAAACCCAGTAGTGGCTAATCAAAAAGTGACTAAAATAACTGCACATTTCAGTTATTGCATGGGAAGTGACAAGATATTCTCTATGGCTATACGCTGTAACGCTACCTACGCTTATAGCTATCCGTCTTACCCAAATACGCGGTTGAACAACATTTTGGACACCCAAATATAATATCACATAAAGGAATGAATATAGATATGTATATTATGTATTGTTTATATAGATAGTCACCACCATTTATTTTCCGCGAATCCGGATTCTTTTATACACATTCGCAGCACTTTTATTTAAAACCGCGTTTTTAGGCGTTTTTCTTTAGGTTGAATATATCAACCACATGTTTATAATCATGTGTCATCCCTTATCACTACTGCAATTTGGGGCGTTTTTATCTATACTCCGCATATTGTCGTTATTTAGGTAAAAATTAGGGGTCTCAAAAAATACAAAAATGAGGTTGAGTAAGAAATTGTCAATAAATAACCCCATATTTTTTCAATAGTGCATTTACTCTATCTTTTTGATACGAGCAGCACCAACTTTGCTTTAATAACTCAACGACATCTTCCGCCCGATAAAGAATCACTTTTCGACTAAGTTTATAATACTTTATTCTTCCGTCCGAACGATAATTTTGCAGGGTGCGTTTACTAATCATTAAGATGGCTGCCACCTCATCGGATTTTAAAAACAATTTAGAGCCTTCCATAATTATAGATTGTTTAATACGTTAATCGCTTCTTCTTTCTTTTTAGATACTACTTTTGCATATATCTGAGTAACCCGTACGTCACTATGTCCCAATAATTCTTTTATCACAGAAATATTCACATCACCGGTTAATAACATGGTAGCAAAAGAATGGCGCGCTACGTGGGTTGATAATCTTTTATTAATACCTGCCTGCCGTGCAATTTTCTTTAATTTTTTATTTATGATAGTCGTTGCAGAAGCTATCATATTTAAAGCATCTTCTGCGGAAATTTTTTCTACATCGGTTTTCAAAATATTGAAGACATATTTTTCCGGCTCTACTTTACTTTCGTTGTTTTCTAAAATATAGCGACGTTTATCCAATATTGATTTTATTGTATCATGCAATGGGATGGTTAAAATCTTCCCAGTTTTGCGCATGCAAACAGTCAGACTATTACTATCTACATTTTTCCATTTCAAAGTAAGAATATCCGATATGCGTAATCCTGTAAAACATTCAAACAAGAATATTTCTCTTGCATCATATAGAGGGCTCTGTAGTCTATATTTAAGATTGAGTATTTTTTTGACTTCCTCTACATCCAAAGGTATTCTAACGGAATCTTCCCATTTGAATTTTATTTTTCGGAAAGGATTGTCTCTTTCATCTAAATCATAATGTTCCATCTGTCTA
>CAMWMY010000190.1 GCA_947175465.1 uncultured Erysipelotrichaceae bacterium
ATATATAAAAAGTGTATAATAAATAAAAATGATGGAGGTATATTGAATGCTAGTAAGCAAATATAAACAACATGCAGTAAATATGAGAAAAAATATTTTAAAAATGGTGACAGAAGCAAAATCTGGGCATCCTGGTGGTTCTTTATCGGCAGTAGAAATTTTAACTGCGCTATATTTTACACAGATGGATATTACACAAGAAAATTTGAATAGCATTGAAAGAGATCGTTTTGTGTTATCCAAAGGACATGCATCTCCTGTTTTATATGCTGTTTTATGTGAAAAAGGGTTTCTTTTAGAAGAAGAACTTTGTACATTTCGTAAAATTGGTTCAAGATTACAAGGGCACCCTAGTATGCGCATGCTTGATGGGGTAGATATGTCTACAGGGTCTTTAGGGCAAGGAATTAGTGCTGCTGTAGGAATGGCCCTTTCTAATAAGGCACATCAAAAACCTTATCGTATTTATACTTTACTTGGAGATGGAGAACTTCAAGAAGGAGAAGTATGGGAAGCCGCAATGTGTGCCTCTCATTATCAATTAGATAACTTATTAGCATTTGTCGATTTTAATGGCTTACAAATTGATGGGAATATTTGTGATATCATGAATCCAACACCGATTGATGAAAAATTCAAAGCATTTGGATGGCATGTAATTACTCTAGAAGATGGAAATGATATCGAACAAGTGATTCAAGCTTGTGAAGAAGCGAAAACGATAAAAGGGAAACCAACCGTAGTCATAGCAAAAACGGTGAAAGGAAAAGGTGTTTCTTTCATGGAAAATCAATATACTTGGCATGGAGTTGCCCCAAGTGTAGAACAATGTGAAGAAGCAATTCAAGAATTAGAAGGAGGAAGATCATAATGGCCAAAATAGCGACAAGAGAAGCCTATGGAAAAACATTAGTCGAATTAGCAGAAAAAGATGATCATCTTTTCGTATTAGATGCGGATCTTTCTGGTTCTACAAAGTCAGGAATGATGAAAAAAGTTGCCCCTCATCAACATTTTAATATGGGAATTGCGGAAAGCAATATGATGGCTGTAGCAGCAGGGATGGCTGCAAGTGGAAATACAGTATTTGCATCTAGTTTTGCTATGTTTGCAACAGGAAGAGCATATGAACAAATTCGTAACTCAATTGCCTATCCTAAATTGAATGTGAAAATTTGTGCATCACATGCAGGAATTACGGTAGGAGAAGATGGAGCATCGCATCAAACAGTAGAAGATATTTCTTTAATGCGTGGAATTCCTAATATGTTAGTTGTATGTCCTGCAGATGCGAATGCTGCAAGTGAAGCGGTAAAAGCTGTATATAAGAAAGAAGGACCTTGTTATGTACGCTTAGGAAGAAGTGGAGTAGATGAAGTGTATACAGAAGGGGCTGTCCCTTTTACCTTAGGAAAAGGAAATGTCTTACATAAAGGAGAAAAAGTAGCTATTATCGCTTGTGGGATGATGGTGCAAGAAGCTTTACTTGCCAAAGAACAATTGCAAAAAGAAGGTATTAATCCTACAATTGTTGATATGCATACAATTAAACCAATTGATGAAGAATTACTTGTATCTTTAGCACAAACGCATACATTGTTTGTAACATGTGAAGAACATAGTATTATTGGAGGACTTGGAAGTGCAGTAGCAGAAGTCTTAGTACAAAAAGCTCCTCGTAAACAAGTAATGGTTGGTATTCGTGATCTATTTGGAGAAAGTGGAACACCAGCTGAATTATTATCAAAATATGGATTGACAGCACAGCATATTGTAGAAGCAGTGAAAAAGAATATGGAATAGAATAAGAGAGCCTATGTTGTAAAAGACAGTATAGGCTTTTTTTATTTGATAATAAGATAAAAATAGTATATAATGTAAAAAAGAAAATTATAGGAGAAATGAATATGGAAAAAGTGGGAAAATACAATATTCGAGATGAAAGAAATATTTCGATGTTGATGGACTTTTATGAATTAACGATGAGTCAAGGGTATATCGCAAATGATATGCAACAAAAAGAAGTAGCTTTTGATTTATTTTTTCGTAAAGTTCCTGATGGTGGTGGTTTTGTTGTTTTTGCTGGTTTAGAGCAAATTATACAATATATTAAAGGATTGCATTTTAGTGAAGAAGATATTGCTTATTTGCGTTCTTTACAACGTTTTGATGAGTCTTTTTTAACGTATTTGAAAAACTTTAAATTCCGTGGCTCTATTTATGCAGTACGTGAAGGAACACCAGTATATCCTAAAGTACCTTTACTTACAGTGGTTGCTAATATCATAGAAGCACAGCTTATAGAAACAGCTTTGCTTGTCATTATTAATCATCAAAGTCTTATTGCAACGAAGGCGAATCGTATGAAGAGAGCCGCTGGTGATCGTATGGTGATGGAATTAGGGGCAAGACGTGCACAAGGATTTGATGCGGCAAATTTTGGAGCACGAGCTGCTTACATCGGTGGAGTGGATGCAAGTGCTACTTTATCTGCAAATCAATATTTTTCCGTACCTGTTGTTGGAACGATGGCCCATTCATGGATACAGTTATTTGGAAATACCAAAGCGAGTGAATATGAAGCTTTTTGTGCATATGCAAAAGTATATGAAGATAATTGTAGTTTATTAATCGATACTTTTGATGTTCTACATTCTGGGCTACCAAACGCAATTAAAGTGGCTAAAGAATACTTAGAACCAAGAGGAAAACGTTTACGAAGCGTACGTCTAGATTCTGGGGATTTAGCGTATTTATCAAAAAAAGTAAGAGAAGAATTGGATAAACATCAAATGAGTGATTGTAAAATTATTGTATCAAACAGTATTGATGAGTTTTTAATTCATTCATTAATTGCCCAAGGAGCTAAAATTGATATTTTTGGTATTGGAGAAAGACTTATTACAGCAAAATCCGATCCTGTATTTGGTGGTGTATATAAATTAGCTGCTGTGAAAGAAAAAGAAGAAAATGGTCAATATGTATGGAAGCCACGTATTAAAAAAAGTGAGAATATTGAAAAAATTACTTTTCCTGGTTTAAAAAGAGT
>CAMWMY010000191.1 GCA_947175465.1 uncultured Erysipelotrichaceae bacterium
ATATAGATATACTATCGAATGATAGAAATATATATTCGAATGACTATCAGCAAAAAATATAAGCATATTAAAAAATGATTATGATAGTAGTTGGTGAATGAGAGGTGTATAAAATGAAAGCAGATATTCAAATTGCACAAGAATGTGTAATGACTTCTATTGAAGATATCGCAAATAAGATAGGCATTGATATGAATGATATCGAATGTTATGGAAAATATAAAGCAAAATTATCTTTAGCGATTTTAAAGAAGTATAAAGAGAAAAAAGATGGAAAGCTTATTTTAGTTACATCAATAAACCCAACAAGTGCAGGAGAGGGTAAATCAACAACGATGATTGGTCTTGGAGATGCGTTACAAAAATTAGGTCATAAGACGATGATTGCCATGAGAGAACCTTCCTTAGGTCCTGTCTTTGGTTTAAAAGGAGGAGCTACTGGTGGAGGATATGCACAAGTAGTTCCTATGGAAGATATTAATTTACATTTTACAGGAGATATTCATGCAGTGACAACTGCTCATAATTTTATTAGTGCTTGTTTAGATAATCATATATTTCAAGGAAATGCACTACAAATAGATATTGAACAAATTGTATGGAAAAGATGTATTGATCTAAATGATCGAAGTTTACGTTGTATAGAAGTTGGCTTAGGTGAAAAAAATGGTGTCCAGCGTCAAGATGGATTTATCATGAGTGTAGCTTCTGAAATTATGGCTGTTCTTTGTTTAGCAACGTCCCTACAAGATTTGAAACAACGATTAGCTAATATGTTAGTTGCTTATACAAAAGAGAAAAAACCTATTTTGGTTAAAGATTTACAATTAGAAGGAGCTTTAGCATGTATTCTTAAAGATGCTATAAAACCGAATCTCGTACAAACATTAGAAAAAACACCTGTGATTATACACGGAGGTCCTTTTGCTAATATCGCTCATGGATGTAATAGCGTACTTGCGACCAAAATGTGCTTAAAACTTGCGGATTATACCATTACAGAAGCAGGTTTTGGAGCTGATTTAGGGGCCGAAAAGTTTTTTAATATCAAATGTCGTTTAGCTGATATAAAAGCACAAGCAGTCGTTATTGTAGTAAGTGTTCGGGCTTTAAAACAACATGGGGAAGTAGCTTTAGATGAATTACATAAAGAAAATGTACCAGCGATGCTAAAGGGATGTCAAAACTTAGAGCGACATATAGGAATTGTTAAAAGTTTTGGTTTACCTTATGTAGTTACAATTAATACATTTTCTTCAGATACACCAGCAGAACATCAAGCATTACAAAAGTGGTGTAAAGAAGGAGGTCATCCTGTTTCTTTATCCAATGCTTGGGAAAAGGGGAGCGAAGGAGCTCTTGATTTAGCAAAACAGATCATTGCTTTAAGTAAGCAAGAAGTATCATTTTTACCAACTTATCATAAAGATTTATCCATAGAAGAGAAAATTGAAAAGGTTGCCAAAGAGTGCTATGGTGCTATAGAAGTTCAATATAGTGAGAAAGCAGAAGAGCAATTACGCTTATATGAACAATTGGGATGGAGTGATAAGCTTATTTGTATGGCGAAAACACCAAAATCAATTAGTGGTGATAGTAAAAAGCTAGGAGCACCAAAAAATTTTATTTTGAAAGTGGAAGATATACAGCCAAGCCTTGGAGCTGGATTTATGGTAGTGAAGGTAGGGAATATTGTAACAATGCCAGGATTACCCGCTAATCTTGCGGCAACAAGGTTCGATATAGATGATATTGGAAATATTGAAGGGCTATTTTAAAGTGTGTTATTATTGAACGAGTTAGGGGTGTAGGGATGTATCATATAGCTATCTTAGATGATGATTATGGGTCGGCAAAATTATTGGAATACAAAATTAAAAAACTAACAAGTAATTTTATTGTTCATGTATATCAAAAAGCAGAAGATTTGTTGGGAAATATGATTTATGATGCATATTTTATTGATGTTGAAATGCCAGTCATCAATGGTTTTAGTGTTGCTAAAAGAATTCATAAGGAGCAAAATGTTCCTATTATTTTTGTTACAGCACATGAACATTATGCAATGGAAGGATATGAGTTTAACGCCTTTCGTTTTGTATCCAAAATAGCAACAGATAAACAACTTCCTAAAGTTATTTGTGATTTAAATAAGCAAATTATGAATCATAAATCTTATTTAATTGGAAGAAGTGAAGGATGTTATACAAAGATTAATATTAAAGATATTATATATTTATATTCTGAAGGGAACTATGTTTATATTATTGAGCAAGGAAAAGAAGAAAAAACTACAAGGATTCGTTCATCAATTAGAAAGTTAACGGATCAGCTACCAGAAGAAGAATTTTTTATGCCCTGTTCCGGTTGGATTGTCCATTTAGATCATATTACTGAAATTCATATACGAACAAATGAATTGAGAATGAGTAATGGGTGTAAAATACAATGTAGTCGATTAAAAAAGAAAGGTCTTATTCAAGCATATAAGAAAAGATTAGGAAAATGATAGAACTTTTATATTTTTTAGCAGGATGTTTTGAAAACTTTCTCCTGGTGCAATTTTTAGATATTTATTTAAAATGTAAAAACGTGTATATAAAATATATTTTTATAGGTATATTGATAGCTGTCCTATATATTGTTGATACTTTTGATAACCCACTTTTGATGAGTGTGCCCTTAGTTATGTATATTACATATTCTTTATTTAATTATAATGGTACTATCTTAAAGAAAATTTATTATCCACTTTTTATATTTGTTATTTTCTTATTTACGAATTTAGGAGTTTTAATAAGTTACATTTATACAGCTTTAGGAGCGTATTCAAAATTATCATTAACGCTCCAAGATCAAATAGTTCTTGCCTTTTTATCTAAGTTTAGTTTCTTTTTCTTATACTTAATTTTTAAAAGGAGTAGAATCAATAGAGAGATAAATTTAGCAAAAGAAGGGTTTATGTTTTGTTTTGCATCTTTGTTAACTTTATTTTCACTGATTATTATGTTTTTATTAATTATTGTAAAAAGTTCATTGTCTAAGGA
>CAMWMY010000192.1 GCA_947175465.1 uncultured Erysipelotrichaceae bacterium
GTATATTATATACTGCGTACTATACGATCGAAAAACTTACCCAACTACTTTCAAAAGGATTAATTGTTGAAAATGTAAAAATTAAGTATGCACGTAGAAATGGAATTGCAATTGGTGCCCAAAATGTAATGATTCAAAATTCATTATTTGAAGGTTGTGGAATAGATTCTATAAGAGGTACGGCACCTAAAGCTGGCATTGATTTTGAACCGGATGGGGTAAGATATTATCCTGAAACTGGAAATAACGATGTGTATATGAGAGATTGTACTTTTATAAATAATAAATATGATGTGTCCTCTACTTTTAATAATTTGATAACTTTCAATAAAATAGCAACTCGCATTTCAAATTGTGTATTTACGGCTCCTTTGCGTCTTAACACTACTAATTGGATTGAATTTGTGAATTGCACCATACCAGAAATCACGAATTATCAAGATGAAATTACGGAAAAATGTCCTGTCAGACATCTTGTTTTTAAAAATTGTATCATAAAAAAAATGCCGTCAATTCTGTTAACTCCCTCATGGAAGAATTCATTTCTACAGTGTAGTATAAACGAATAGGATAGAATAGCACTTCATTAGAGATTAGTATTTGTTTTATAATTGTTCTTAATATGAATCTTCATATTTGTTTGAATGGAAATTTTATACAGCAGGCGATGAGTGTTTTTGAACATTTTTTCCCTGGTGAGAATGTTTTTGTTGTTTTTAATTTCCGTGAGCCACGAAGCTATAAGGAGAATATTCCGATTTATCGTTATGACCGGAATGAGTCTGAATTATTTGACAAGATGCAAAAGATATGTTCGATGTATGCAATCAGGAATGTAGTTGCTCATGGCATTGCAACCAATTATTCCCTTATTTTTCGATATCTTAAAGAGAATAATTTATTTTCGGGTCACATATATTGGATTTTTTGGGGATATGAACTTTATAATGCTTTGGGAGAAATGGGAAAATATAAATTGGTCGATGATATTTCTTTTTTCTCAAAATTGACTTATATAGCTCCTACTCCTCTGAATGCTTTGATAAGAAAAATTGCAGGCAGACAACTCTATTCGGAGAGGTTGGAGAGATCTTTGCCGTACATTGATTATTTCTGCTTTTGGTTTCCTTATGATTTTGAGTTACTGCACAAGTATTATGTATCTCATGCAAAATTTAAATATTTTAAATATCTATCAAGCTATAAATTGGATGTTAAGAAAGCGGATTTGATTATTTGTTCAAAGAGTACCTATAAAGTTATGGTTAATCATCAAGCTTCGTTGACTGGCAATCATAGAACGATATTAAAAAAGTTGAGGGATATATCCGGTATTGGTGAGTTTGAGATTTGTACGCCATTGTCATATGGGGCTGATTATATTCGTAAAAGTGTTTTAAAACTTGGTAAACGTTATTTTGGAAATAAATATAAGGCACTTCTTGATCTAATGCCTTTGGATGAATACAATAAATTTTTAGATTCTATCCCTGTTGCTATATTTGGAGCAATGCGCCAAGAGGCGGCGGGGAATATTATGAGGTTGTTGAGGAGTGGAACTAAAGTTTATTTAAGAGAGAAGAATCCGCTGTTTCAGTATTATAAAGGTAAAGGCTTTATTGTCTTTTCTTTCGAGCGAGAACTTAATTGCGCATCTGATCTTCAGCCTTTATCAAAAGAAGAACAAATACATAATATACAAGTGGCTGAAAAGGTTCAGGTTTATTATGAAGATTTTATGCCATCTTTCTTTGATTAATGAATTTTCAAAAGTAAAAATATTGATATGAAACAACTGATTATTATTGGAGCCGGAGGTATGGGGCGTACTATATATTCCAATGCTTTAGAAAGTGTAGGATATGGAACTGAATTTACCGTAAAGGGATTTTTGAATGATTTTCCTTCATTGGATCAGTTTGAAAATTATCCTCCTATTATTGGAACTATTGATGGCTATCAGCCGCAAGTTGATGATGTCTTTGTATGTTCAATAGGAGATAAATTGCGAAAAAAATGTATTGAGAAGATTCGAGATAAGGGTGGTGAGTTCATAAACCTGATTCCTCAGACTGCTCGTCTCTATACAAATGCGAAACTGGGTAAGGGGAATTTTATCGGTGCCTATACTGTCATAGGTAATGATGCTCAAGTGGGTGATTTCAATATGATCCAGTCATATACGGTTATAGGGCATGATGCACAAATTGGCAATTGGAATCGCATAGACACTCATGTTACGTGTGTGGGTGGTATAAAAATAGAGGATCATGTCAATATTCATACTTCGGCTGTAATAAGTCATAATGTGGTGGTAGAATCGGAAGCCAATGTCGGGGCTTGTAGCTTTGTGATTAAAAAAGTCAAGTCAGGTACGACTGTATTTGGAAATCCGGCTAAAAAATTAGTATAGTAATTATTTAAAAATTATAATGATTATGGAAATTAAAGAATTCATTGAGAATTTTGCGGATCAGTTTGATGAAATTGATGCAAGTGTACTTAAGCCTGAGACGGTATTTCATGAATTAGATGGTTATACTTCATTGGTAGCTTTGTTGATTATCACCATGATAGATGAGGAATATGATGTAACTGTTACAGGTGATGACATGAAAAAGCAGGTAACTATTGGTGATTTGTATAATTTGGTTTCTTCGCGCTTGTAATGTATAATCCGTTTTCTTTAGAAGGTAAAACCATTCTTATTACAGGTGCATCTTCTGGAATAGGAAGGGCGACAGCTATAGAATGTGCTAAGATGGGCGCATCATTAGTTATAACAGGACGAGATGAGGAACGGTTGAAAGAAACTCTTACAAGATTGGAGGTCTCTAAAGATAGAGTACATATGCAAATTGTGGCAGATTTGTCCACAGAAGATGGCATAAAGGATTTAGTTAATCAGATTCCACAAATTGATGGTTGTGTTAGTAATGCAGGAGTTGTTGGGCGAACTCCAATTCATGTTATTACTGCTAA
>CAMWMY010000193.1 GCA_947175465.1 uncultured Erysipelotrichaceae bacterium
TTGTTATACTGTGTCTATATTAATTCTGGAGAGGGTTATTTATGTGGCTTAATAAAAAGAAAAAAATAGGTTTAACTATATTGTTCGTTGGTGGTATAATTCTTTTAGCCGTTATACTTATTTATGCTTCTACTAATGGACAATCAAAAACTCCTGCAACTTGCCAACAAGTAACCACTGTGCTTTCTGATTTAGGATATGTTCCGTCAGATACAACATCGTTATATTTAGAAGATGATGCTCAGCTTAAAAGTAGTGTTGCAATAGAAAATGAACAAATCCGTTTCGATTTTTTTGAATTTGGCAATGAAAATAGCGCAGCGAATGTATATAGTAATGCTTGTAATCAAATGCTTGATTATAGGAGTAGTGGTAACATTAGTAATTCGGAAGGATATGCAAATTATTATATGCACTCATTAAAATCAGGTGGAGTATACTACATTACTATCAGAGTCGAGAATACAGTTCTCTATGCGTATTGTGATGAAGATTATATGAGTGAGTTAGGAAAAATATTATCAGGAATAGGTTATTCTGGGGATGCAGATAAAGATAAATAAAATTAACTTCAAGGCATATTTTTATATGCCTTCTATTTTTGTGTAATGTAGTGATTAATTAATTCAAAATAATATACTGAAATAACTTTAGAATAAGCAAAAAAATGCAAAAAAACACATTTTTTTGACAAAATTGTTTAATTATAGAAGTTATTTCTTACAATATTTAAGTATATGAAACTAAAAAAAGTAACACAATTTATATAAAAAATTTTTTATTCCAGGGTTCAAATTTATACAAAATTGCAAAATGCATTCTTGTAAATTCTTTCCAAGATAAGCAGATAGACCTGTGCTATAAAGTACAGGTCTATTACTATATAAAAATAAATAGCAGTGATAATAAAGTCATAATGGTTTTACTGTTATGACTTTAACTTTTGCAGGAAAATATTTGAATGTAAGGGTAGCGGTTTATTGTCTGTTTAGTGATAATTCTATTGTTACAAGGAGTAGGCTTGCAATAATATGCTGTTTTTTTTTAACTATTTGCTCCTTATTTTTTGTTCTTTATTAGTATTATAGTAAGTACTTATTTTTTTATATTGTGAATAAATAGGAAACAGAAAAATATTTAAAATATTAGTAATTTTTACTCAAATATAAATACTACTTGAAAAGAATTTAATTATATGATAGAATGCACCACGAAACCCGTGGTAATGCGAGAAAAGGGTCGAATTTTGTAACATTTTTGGGTTTGAATATCAGATTGTAAACAAGATTGATTATTATTATTTCTGAATGAAGTAAAACTCAAAGAAATGAGGTGAATGATGTATGAATACTACTTCGGAAACAAACAAACAAAAGACAAACATACGACATAAAGCTTTGACTGTTATAGGAACTGTTTTATGTATCATTTTGGTTCCGATTCTTATTGTAAACTGTACTCTTATTATTCGCAGTTATACGAATAGTGAAAAGGTTCCGTCAATTGGTGGATACTGTCCTATGATTGTTTTAACAGATTCTATGTATGATGTTATTGAAAGCGGAGATTTAATTTTCTGTAAATCAATTGACGCTAAAGATGTTAAGGAACAGGATATTATTTCTTTTTTTGATCCATCAAGCAATACTCAGTCTGTTGTAACTCACAGAGTTGTAGAAGTAACTACCGACAAGAATGGTAATATTGCATGGCGCACCAAAGGTGATGCTAATAATATTGAGGATCAGGCACTTGTGCCTGCTGAAAATCTTGTAGGAATCTATACCGGAACAAGTATTTCAGGTGCAGGAGATTTTGTTATATTCCTTTCTACAACATGGGGTCTTGTAATTTTCGTTGCACTTCCGCTCGTGCTTTTAATTATATATGATATTATCCGTCGCAGGACATATGAGAAAATTAAGCAAAAAGATACAGATGCATTACTTGCAGAGCTTGAAGCACTTCGTGCTGAAAAGGTCGATAAGGATGGCAGCAATGCCGGCTAACAGTAAAAGATTAAATCTTTTACAATATTATTTTATTGTATTCAAAGCCAAAGGAAGCCACGCCTGAGGTTTGGATAAATGTTGGCAGTTTTGCCTTTAGAGTAATGGCGAAATCTGCCTGAATAAATAATAAGTGCATATTTAAAGCACAATTCTACAAAAGGAGTTTTATCTATTATGAAGAAAAACAAAATGATGCGTATAGCTTCTGCACTTCTTGTTCTTTGTCTTTTAACAACATGCGTTATCAGTGGAACTTTTGCAAAGTATGTTACTTCAAATGATGGTTCAGATTCTGCACGTGTAGCAAAATTTGGTGTTAGCGTTACAGTTTCTGGTTCTACTTTTGCTAAAGAATATGCTACTGATGATAAAGATGTTGTGGGTGCTATTGCAAATTCAGTTGTATCATCAACAGAAGAAAATGTTGTTGCACCTGGAACAAGCGGTAAGATGGTAGACGTTGTAATCACCGGTAAACCTGAGGTGGCTGTTAATGTTAACTACGAAGCAACTGTTGATTTTACAGGTTGGGAAGATGAGGAAGGCAAGTATTATTGCCCACTTGAAATTACAGTTGGCAGCAAAACTCTCAAGGGTGTTGAATATGCTGATGCAGCAGCGTTTGCAGCAGCTGTAAAAGCTGAAATTGAAAAGGCTTCAGCTGATTATGCAGCAAACACAGATTTAAGTACTGCAGCTATTCCTTCAGTTTCATGGTCATGGGCATTCTCAGGAAATGATGATGTTAAGGATACATATCTTGGTGACCAGGCAGCAGCAGGCAATGCAGCAACTGTTGATCTTTCAGTTACAGCAACTGTAACTCAGATTGATTAATTTTAGTAATTAGTCAGTCAAAATTCTTTTCTGTGCAGGCAAAATGTCCTGCACAGAGAATCATTTTAATTGATATGCGAAATGGCTTATCGTGGCAAGCCGTTTTGCATATCACATAGTAGTGATC
>CAMWMY010000194.1 GCA_947175465.1 uncultured Erysipelotrichaceae bacterium
TAATTATATGTATTGTAATGTGATCAGCTATTTCTCCAAGATAAAAATAGCTGATCACATTACATACATAAAAAACACCCCTGAACCTCAATTATAGGGAGGTTCAGGGATATTTTAGTAAATATCATTTCAGTTTGTAACGATTGTACAAATTATTTGCAACTAAGGCACTGATCGTCAATAAGCAACCTACTACTTCATAACTTGTGATCTGGTATCCACGCAAGATAGTGATCACAAAAGCAGTTACATTTCAAAACTTACTATATATTTTTTTAGTATAATGCCCCAACTTCTTAGAGAAATAAAATTAAAGTTGAGACGATTAATTCTAAAAAGTTAACTTTAATAACAAAAAAATCCCAAAGTAGATAAATTTGCTATTATTCACTAAAAAATAAGGAATGTGATATTGAATGAACTGGAAAAAAATTTATACTCAACAGGTTGATGAATCAGATTGTGGTGTTGCTGCCCTAAGTATGATATTAAAATACTTTGGTTCATATATACCTTTAGCAACATTGCGCTACCACGCTAAAACTACAATCGAAGGAACAAGTATCTACGGAATCAAAAAAGCCGCAACAATTTATAATCTCAATGGTGCTGCGATCCGTATCATCAAAGAAACATTAACTACTAAAGAATTGAAAGATAATTTACCAATGATCGTACATGTAGTTAAAGATACTCAGTTACTGCACTATTATGTTCTATTAGAAGTTACAGACAATAAAGTTTTACTCGCAGATCCTGACGGAAATGTCGGCATAAATTCAATGTCGAAAAGTAATTTTTTTAAAGAGTGGGATGGAATTGCTTTACTGCTAAAACCAACTAAAAAATATCAAAAAATTAGAGTACAGCAACCAGGTTTATTTTCGTATAGAAGCCTGCTAAGAAAGCATAAAAAATTAATAATTCTAATTACGTGTAGTGCAATTCTTGCAATGCTGGTACAGATAATGGGCTCCTTTCTATTTCAGATAATAATTGATAAGATTCTCCCTCAAAAGAATCTAAAAATCCTAGAGATAGTTTCTATCGGTCTGATCACTAGTTACGTTATTGGTAATTTAGCTCAATTTTTAAATAACTATGCTCTGAGTATTTTGGGACAAAAATTATCAAAAATTATTACCATAGACTACCTTACCCATATTTTTAAGCTTCCTATGGATTTTTTTCAAACTAGAAAGAAGGGAGAAATAATTTCACGATTTAGCGACTCCTCAAAAATTGTAGATGCAATTGCTTCTACCTATGTAGGATCAATATTAGATATCATATTGTTTTTCAGTATCTTAATCGTATTATTCACTCAAAATATTGTTTTAACTGCTACTATCCTACTTATACTGCCTATATATGCAATAATTGTTATTTCGTTTATAAAACCTTTTGAAGATAGCCAACGTAAATATATGGAAAGAAACTCACAAATTAGTTCGATTATTATTGATGCTCTTTCCGGTATAGAGACAATAAAATCTTTAAATTGGGAAAGCGATAAACTTAATAAAATAATAAATCAGTACGAAGAATTACTACGAGCTAACTTAAAATACACAAAACTAGATTTTATACAACAAAATATTATTACTTGTTTAGACTCTATCCTTAGCGTTGTTATTCTCAGTATTGGAGCTATACAAGTCAATAGTGATCAAATTTTATTAGGGCAACTAGTGACTTTCAATGCCTTAGCTGTATATCTTACAACTCCTCTACAAAATATCATTAGACTACAGCCTAAAATCCATGCTGCAAGTATCGCAACAAAGAGATTAAGTGAGATATATTCGGTCATGACTGAAGACTCCTATTTGAAAAAAGATAACCATTTTACAAGCGATAATGCGTTAAATACTCTTTTTTCGTTAGCTAACGTGTCGGTAAATTATAATTTCACAAAAAAAGTTATTCACGATATAAATCTAGAGATACGAAAAAATGAACATATTGTTCTAGCTGGGGAGAGTGGTAGTGGTAAATCAACTTTAGCGAAAGTATTAGTTAAATTTATCCCTTATGATTCAGGAAAAGTAGAGTATTGTGGAAAAAGTTTAAACTGTATCCCTAGTGCAGAGTTACGACAAAAAGTAATTTATTTACCGCAAACACCTATGATATTTAGCGATACCCTACTTTATAATCTTATAGGTTCCAAAAAACTTAAAGATGTAAATATGGAGCAATTTAAAAAAATTTGTGAAATTACAGGCGTTGATACAATAATTCAAAATTTATCACAAGGTATACTTACCGTGTTAGAAGAAAATGGAAATAACCTATCTGGAGGACAAAAACAACGTATCTGTCTAGCACGAGCACTTTTATCAAAACCTGAGGTACTTATTTTAGATGAGTCAACTAGTAATCTCGACCAAAGAGCTGAAGTAAGTATCATGACTGAATTATTTAAAGAAAATAGAACACTCCTAGTTATCGCACACAGACTTCAAGTATCTGAAATAGCAGATAGGGTCATTGTTTTAAAAAATGGTATTATATCGGAAACAGGTACTTTTACCAACTTAAATCATCCAGGCACATATTTTTTTGATCTTCTAAATACACAATTTGAAACGAAAAATACTAAAAAACGAACGAAAAAATAATAATGACTTTTTTTCTAGAAAACATTGTATTATTCATTTGTAGTTAGGAATGCCTATCTATTAAGCGTTCCAGATAGACTACACTATATTTACTTTGGAGGAAATAATATGAAGTATGTAGATTTAACTGAGCACGACATGTTGCAAACCGTTGGCGGAAAGAATTGGGTTCGGTGCTACGCTGGTACCTTTGGCTCTGCATTTGTAGGTGCTGCTGGTGGACCACTTGGTTACTTAGGCGGTGCCATGGTAGGATACGCCTCTTTCTCCTAACAAATAATTCTCATAGGTTACCCATCGATGATTCTTATTATTTACAAAAAAACTTCTAAAATATATAAGGAATGAA
>CAMWMY010000195.1 GCA_947175465.1 uncultured Erysipelotrichaceae bacterium
GCCCTGTACTCATTTTACCTATTTTCATTAACATTTTTGCAAGTCTATTAGTTTGTTTATCCAAAATTTCCTTTATATCTTCTAGTCTATAAATAGAGGTTAATTCTTGTCTTATTATATCTGTTATAAAATCTATATCTTCTCGACTACTTTCTATGTTAAGTCCTTTATCTATAAATAACCTTATAACTTCTGATGTTTTAAGTCCTTTATTTATAGCTATTTTTTCAATCTTTTCTAATGTATCCTTGCTTAAATAAATAGAACGTCTTATATAATTTTCGCTCATTTAATACCTCCTTTATAGTGAATACTTTTTGAACCACTTTGAATATATTTTGAACCACAATTTTTTTAGTGAACCACGTTGTAACCTTTGGTTACAAGCTGTTTTATGTGTTGTGTGAACAACACTATTCCTGCCTAAATCTTATTTAGTAAAGTTTAGCTTTGCAAAACTTCTTATACTCGCTTTGCTCGTTAAGACTTTATAAAAAATGAAAAATAAATTATCTTTCAAACTCATCTTCAATATCCTCCTTTAAGTTTTGTTGTTGTGTTATTTTCTGTATTAAATCTTCATTAAAATCTTTATTTTTAGGCTTTTGCAAGTAACATTTATATCCTAACTCCTTATACATTTTGCCAAACTCTATTGCTTTATCCTGTCCATAATTTTCTTTTTTACCTACGTCATTATCAAAACAAAAAATTATATTTTCTATATTTTTATTATTTTTTAGGTATGTATCAATAGCCATATTAAATAGTCCACCACAAGATACTCTGTTATCTTGTTTCCAATCTACTTTTCCGTCTATTTTAAAAAGTGTCATATGGCTTATTAAATCTATTGGACTTTCAAAAACATATAAATTTTTACTTACTCCATTAAAGCAAAAACCATAATTTTTATCACTACTTTCTATATCTTTCCTAAAATTGCTGTTTGATGATAGTCCTCTTAAACTACAATATTTAGCTACATTATTTTCATCATATCCTACAAAAGCACAATTATAAAATATTCCTTTTTTATCTTCTTCTTTTGATTGATAAATTTTACCTTGATTTATAAAATAATTAACTATTTCTCTGTCTAGCTTTCTTGTACTTACTAAATAAGCTATTACTCTGTTAAAATTTTCTGCTTTTTTGGGCAGTTCAAAAGGCTTTTTTTCTTTTTCTTTATGAACATAAAAAGAGCCTATGTTTCCATAAGCTCTAACTCCTAAAATACTTTCTACTGCTTGTTTAAAATCAAGCCCTAAATATTCTTTAGCAAAATCTAAAATATTTCCTTTTTTACCTGTTGTAAAATGATAAAACCCTCTACCATTTTTAAAAATAAATAACCCTCCCATATTTTCAGCTTTAAAAGTTTTACTATCACTTTCTTTAAGTTTAAAACCATTTCTAATAGCAAAATCAACAAGGCTTGTTTCAAAAACTTCTTGCATTTGTTCTTCAGTAAAAGGATATTTATTTTCTATCATATTTCCTCCCAATCTTCCCCATATTCTTCAATATTTTCTTCTGTTTTAGGCTCTTTATTTATATTTTGTTCGTTATCTAAAACTTTAAATTTATCTACTTTTATATTTAATGGTAAGCCACTTCCATTTTGCCAAATCATATGTATTTGTCCCATATCATCAACATTTTTAACTTGCCCAATTAAACCTTTTGGTAAGTTTTCATTTTCCATATTTTCAAGCATTATCATTGTACCTTTTGTATATAATTCTCTTATTTTATCGATAGGCATATTTTCTTCATCATAAATATTAGTTTCAATAACAACATTTTCTGTATATGTTGTTTCTGTTGTTACTTCATTTTCTTGATTTTTTAAATTTTCTATTGCAGTTTTAAAATGCTCTGTAATATTTTTAAGCCAATCATTAAAAAATTGTTTAACGGTACTTAATAAGTTATGATTTTCTTGTAATTCTTCATAAGAATTGTATTCTCCTAAATAATCATCTAAATAACTTGTAGGCTCAATACTTCCGTTTTCTACTTTAAACGTTATTTCAGGACTTCGCATAGCATCTCCATTTAAAGTTGAATAATGAGCAAGTGAATATTCGTTTTCATCTATTTTTTCTAAAACAAGGTCATCAAAACCGTCAGCCTTTAGTTTTAAATAATCTTCTTTATCATCAAGTACATTAAATGCCCAATCATAAAGTTTTCTATATAAAATTTTACCTAAGTAATCTTTTTCAAGTGTCTTGCTATCTTTTTGCTTTTCTATTACTTCATTATCTTCTTGTAAATCTTCCTGTAAATCTTCTTGCACATCTTCTGTGGTTATATTATTTTCAATATTATAGTCAATTTCTATTTTTCTTTTTAATAAGTAATTAAGTCTTTCTTCATATTCAAAAGGTCTATTTATTTCTTCTTTTGACTGTTTTAAATTTTGATTAAGTTCATTAAATCTATTTTCATATATAGGTAAATTTTCTTCTATATCACTTGCTAAATTTTCTATTCTTGTCATATTGCCTATATCTGAAAGTCCTAAATCTTTTTCATAAGTTTTATTACCAATCAAATAAACTTTTGAAACTCCCATTGTTGTAGTAAAACCTATTTTAAACCCTGCATAACTTCCTATTTCTTGCATATTGGTAGCATTTTTTTCTCTTTCAATTTTAGATTTTAACTTCATAAAACACTCGCCTGCCTTTGTTCTATCATTAAACTTAATATTATTTAATGTAATTTCAAAATCAATAGGCTTATTGTTTTTATAAGTTTCTATATCTAGCTTTATATTTTCAATGGACTTTGTTAGTCCTTTTATTTTTGCTGGCAAATCTTCAATTTGCTTTTTATATATTTCTTTAGAATCTATAAAATTTGCTTTTAAAAGATTTATTTTATTTATTTATATTTAAACTTGGATTTTTTCTTTCATAAAAGGATTTTGCATACCAAGCATTTTAATTTCTCCATAA
>CAMWMY010000196.1 GCA_947175465.1 uncultured Erysipelotrichaceae bacterium
TGATTATATAACATATTTCAAAATATATCAACCTATTGGATATATTTATCTAACCATTTGGATAATATATTTACACAAAAGGGTAATTATAATATAAATGTAGGGTAATATATGTTAGATTTATTAAATAATAAAGAAATTTATGAAAAAGTTGACGCGTTGCGAGTAAAAAAGGGCTGGACTTTATATGAACTTGCTACAAAAGCAGGCATATCTCCTCAAACTTTATATAATTGGCGCAATAGACTCTCATCTCCGTCGCTTTCATTATTAGACGCAGTATGTTACGCATTCGGAATTACGGTAATCGACTTCTTACTCGATGAGGAAGAACTTATCAACGTAACCAACGACCAAAAAGAATTAGTGCGTATATGGAACACCCTATCCGCCGACCAGAAAAAATCAGTTATGAATATCCTAAAATCAATGAAGTAACCAAAAATCAAGCTTGAATCTTGCTTTTTTTTATTATATTTATCTATTTTCCTAAACTTTCTCGTAAAAAGCATATCATTTTACGAGAATAATCAATCTTTTACGAGAAAAAAAAGTTTATTTATTGTATTTTTATAAGCTTTTCATACATTTGAGGTATGCCGTTTGTCAACGTATCATAAATAATATCAAGATTTACCATACCGTAATCATGTACTATTCTATTCCTCATACCTTTAATAGCTATCCAAGGAACTTCTTTATGAGTGATTTTAAACTTTTCCGTAAGTTTGTTTGTGTTTTCTGCAATTTGTATAATACGGAACATTATAGAATCGATCAAAAGCGCATTTTCTTCTATTTCTTTTATAGTCATACCCGACGTACGGTCTACTACGAATTTAAGATCGCATATAATTTTGTTTAGATAATATTTATCGTCTTTGACGTTATTCATAAATTTTAATACCTTGCTTCAATATCTCTTGTAATAATATAGGGTTGTTGTTAAGTTGCGTTATGTCCAATAAATCAATTTTCTTTTTCAATTTTTCTCTCAACAACTCAACTAACTCATAAAAAATCAAACCGTTTATAGGCATTGATATTAATAAATCCACGTCGCTAGACTCATTTGCCGTTCCTTTGGCGTATGAACCAAATAGATAACAAAATTCAACGTCATAATCTGCAAATATTTCTGAACAAATTTTTTTTATTTTATCAACATTTAACAAACCTTTATCTTCATCAATAACATCATATTGATTTAACGTTTGTACCATATATTTATACTTTATGGTATCAATTTTATCTTTATCGGTTTCATATCTAAGATAAGTACGATATGGAACGTTCAAATAATTAGCGCATTCTTTCTGAGTCAACCCCTTTTCAATTCTTAATTCTTTTAGTTCCATATTATTTACCTCATTGCTATTATATCACTTATTTTTCATCTTTACAAGTAAAAACTGCCAAAATGGCATATAATTTTATAAATAAAACTGCCATTTTGGCATATTTAAATTTATTACAAGTTGCCAAAATGTCATATCTCTGAAATATTTAAATAAAATTCTAATCTTTTACTTTCTTTTCTATTAAAATCGTATTTCTTTCCAAATCCATATCAAAATCGGTACAAGTGATAATAGTTTGAAGACCGCTTGAAAGTTCCATAAGTTTTTGACGTCTTGACGCGTCAAGTTCGGAAAGCACGTCGTCAAGAAGAAGTACGGGCTTTTCTCCTATTTCGCTTTCGAATAGGTATATTTCAGCTAATTTGAGCGACAAAGCAACCGTTCTTTGCTGACCTTGCGAGCCGTATTTTCTTACGTCTATATCATTTATTTTTATCGCTATATCGTCTCTGTGAGAGCCGAAAGAAGTATAAAGCAAATTCATATCTTTTTCTAAATTGGCTCTTAATTTTTGAAAAAATAGCTCTTTTGTCTTTTCCAATTCGCCGTACTCTACGCTGCTTTCATATTCAAGTTGTAAATTCTCTTTGCCGTCTGTGATATCCGAATGAATTTTTTGCGCGAAAGTTTGTATTTTCTGCACGAATTCATATCTCTTTTGGACGATATAGGCTCCGTGTTCTGCAAGTTGAACGTCCCAACCGTACAGCATTTCGGGCAAGGCTTTTATATCTCTGCTTTCCTTTAAAAGTTTGTTGCGTTGAGCAAGGATATTATTGTATTTCGACAGCGCATAAAAGTACTTTTTATTCTGCTGTGAAAGACTTATATCTGCAAATCTGCGTCTTTCTTGCGGACTTTCTTTGATAAGTTTCATTTCGTCGGGCGAGAAAAAAACGATATTCAACATACCTAATATTTCGCTCAATTTTACAAGAGGTATGCCGTCTATCGCAATTCTTTTTTTGTCCATCGAATCTATGGAATACTCTACCGTATGTCTTGTATATTGCTTTTTCAACGTTACTTTTATATACGCGTAATCGCTTCCCCATCTTATCATTTCGCGGTATTTATTTGTGCGCGGAGATTTACCTATTCCCGAACAATATACGCTCTCCAAAAGATTGGTTTTGCCGCTCGCGTTCTTTCCTATAACGATATTCAAACCGTCCTTAAAGTAAACGGTTTTATTTTCGTAATTTCGAAAATTTTTAAGCGTAACACTCTCAATATACATAATTCTATTATAATTGAAATGATATTTATTATCAACTTACTTGTCAAAATTTATTATTTTTATAGTATTCTTTTATTGAAATTTGAGGTTTATTATTGTATAATAGACGTATGGACGAATGTAAGAAAATATGGGATATACTATTGTTGGAAATATCCAACAAAATTTCTACGGTAACGTACGATATGTGGTTCTCTTCTTTGGAACCTCTTACTATCGTTTACAACAAACTTATTATCGTCGCTAAGTTGAAATCTACGAAGAAAACAATCAACACAAATTACAGAGATCTTATTCTCGAAGAAATCAAAAAACTCAATACTTACGTAGACGACTTTATAATTATCACGCCGGACGAAATA
>CAMWMY010000197.1 GCA_947175465.1 uncultured Erysipelotrichaceae bacterium
CGGTGGCTCGGAGATGTGTAAAACAGACAGATAATATTCGGACGATTATGTATTTTAAAGCAAATAAAGAAAAATAATAACTGTTGCAATTAGTAACAGTTTTTTTATTTACTTTTGATGTTAAGTGGCATATAATAAACATATGAACAATTATTCATATGTTAGCAAAGGATGATGAAGATGAAAAAAATACCAGTGTGTGAAAATCATGAAATTCATAAGAATGTTGTAGATGAACTACGTCCTCAAATGTTATCTCAAGAGGAGTATAACGATTTATCCAATCTATTTAAAATGTTTTCCGATCCAACAAGATTGAAAATTTTAAGTGCGCTATTTCAAAAAGAACTCTGTGTTTGCGATCTTGTTGCTTTGTTGCATATGACACAATCAGCTGTATCACATCAGCTAAGTGTTCTTCGTCAAAATCGTATTATTCGTTATCGCAGAAGTGGAAAAAATATTTACTATGCTTTGGACGATGAACATATTCAACATATTTATAATGCAGGTCTTGCACATATATTGGAGGAATTATAAATGAAATATTATATTTTAGAAGGTTTGGATTGTGCGAATTGTGCAGCCAAAATTGAAAGTAAGTTAATGGATATCAAAGGTGTTAAGGAAGCAAATATTAGTTTTGCGACGAAAACATTATCATTGCAATTGGAAAAAGAGGAAGAAGCGATGATTGAAAAAGTGTATGCGTGTATTCATGAAATAGAGCCGCATATTCAATGCATTCCTAAGGAAGCAAAGACAGTGCGTACCTCATCGAATGAAAGTAAAAAATGGCGCTTAGCAGGTTTAGATTGTGCACATTGTGCCGAGAAAATAGAAGCACAAGTGCAAAGCTTACCAGAAGTAAAAGAGGCAGCTGTTAACTTTTCCCTACAAACATTGCAAGTTACTTATGAAAATAAGTATCAAAAAAGTATTTTTCAAACTATTCAACAAGCGATTTATGAAATTGAACCACAGATACAAGTTCAAGAAATGGAAGAAAAGGTTGCAGAGAAGAAGACATCTTTTTTACAAGAAAATAGTCGCTTATTTATAGGAACGGTACTATTTATAGGAGCTCTTATATTGAAAAGTCAGTGGTTTGCGGTATATCTTTTTATTCTTAGTTTTTTATGTATTGGTTGGAATGTACTACAAACAGCGTATCGTAATATTTTAAAAAGAGAAATGTTTGATGAACATTTCTTAATGAGTGTCGCAACAATAGGGGCTTTTTTGATAGGAGAATATGCAGAAGGTGTAGCTGTTATGTTATTTTATGAGATTGGAGAATTGTGCCAAACATATGCTGTTCGTCGATCTCGAAGCTCTATTTCTTCGTTAATGGATATACGAGCAGAAGAAGCCAATATTGTTATAGATGGAAAAGTCCAAAAAGTAGCTGTGGAACAAGTACAAGTTGATGATGAAATTGTAATTAAAGCTGGAGAGCGTATTCCTTTGGATGGAATCATTATCGAGGGAAGTTCTGCTCTTGATACTAGTGCTTTAACTGGAGAGAGTTTACCTAGAGATGTTGTGCAAGGAGATGAAGTACTTGCTGGAACCATTAATTTACATGGATTGTTGCGTGTAAGAGTGAATAAGCTTGTTCAAGAAACAACGCTTACAAGAATGTTAGAACTTGTGGAAAATGCAAGTGCTAGAAAAGCACCTGTGGAAAGATTTATTACAAAATTTGCACGAATTTATACACCGATTGTTGTTGGTTTAGCTATTCTTATTGCCATTGTGCCACCTTTATTATTAGAAGGATCTTTTTCACAAGAATGGTTATATCGAGCATTGACATTTTTAGTAGTATCTTGTCCATGTGCTTTGGTAATCTCTATACCACTAGGATTATTTGCTGGAATTGGAGGAGCTAGTCGAAAAGGAGTTTTAATTAAAGGGGGAAATTATTTAGAAGCTTTACAAGATGTGGATACAATTGTGTTCGATAAAACAGGAACATTGACGCAAGGAAGCTTTCATGTAACGTGCATTCAAGCAGCGGATCAAGCTTATGCTTTAGAGCTCGCAGCACATGGGGAACACTCATCGAATCATCCGATTGCACAATCTATTTTAGAAGCTTATAATAAAGAAATTGATGAAAGTAGAATTACTTTTTATGAAGAGTTAGCAGGGTATGGTGTACATGCGAAAATAGATGGAGAAGATGTGTATTTAGGAAATGACAAGCTTATGGCAAAGCAAGGAATTGCTTATGAAAACAGTGAGCAAATAGGAACTATTCTTCACATAGCAAAACAGAAAGAATATCTTGGGTATATTGTAATCGCTGATAAAATAAAAGACACAAGTGCGAAAGCAATTCAAGAATTAAAGGCCAAAGGTATTCGCAAAGTAGTCATGCTTACAGGAGATCATCAAAGAGTTGCCCAAAAAGTTTCTGAGCAATTACAATTAGATGAATTTTATGCACAACTACTACCACAAGATAAAGTGACACAGGTAGAGCGTTTATTAGAACAAGAAGCGCCTGGAAAGAAATTAGCCTTTGTAGGAGATGGAATTAACGATGCACCTGTTTTAGCAAGAGCTGATGTAGGAGTTGCTATGGGAGGTATTGGATCAGATGCAGCGATTGAAGCAGCGGATGTCGTATTGATGGAAGATGATCCTAGAGCACTTGTGAAAGCTATTTCTATTTCAAAGAAAACAAAACATATTTTATTACAAAATATAATTTTCTCGATTGTCGTAAAAGTAGGTGTTTTAATCTTTGCCATTTTTGGATTTGCTAATATGTGGGTTGGTGTTTTCGCCGATGTAGGAGTTACTTTATTAGCAATCTTTAATGCTATGCGTACTTTACGCTCTTAAAAAAGTTGTTTATATAATGATAAAAAGGATTTATTTCTATAAAAGATGGATGTTAATCCTTTTTTATTGCTAGGTTATGTATAAAATATTATTTT
>CAMWMY010000198.1 GCA_947175465.1 uncultured Erysipelotrichaceae bacterium
AACAATAATTTCAGTTTTTTATTATTAATTATTATCTTAGGTTCAAACTTTTTCCATAATTCTTTATTATCACCTAAATAGTAATTTTCGTAAATGCTTTTATTTTCGGAAAGTAATGGGACTACTTCCTTTTTAAGCTCATCAAAACTTTCAAATTTTTTGCTAAAGAACTTATCTAACTCTTTTTTTCTAATTTCTTTCCATTTCAATACTTCTTCAGGACTAAAGGCTGAATTTTTGTCAAAATCGGTATGACAACTGGGACATAAAACTACTAAATTTTCAAATGAATTATCTACTGTTTTACAATATGGATCAATATGTGCCTTTTCGATTATATCTCCATTAGCTCTAAATAATTCGTTTTGACAATTGGGATTCATACACCTTCCCATTGATTCGGCATATAACATTCTTTTTACATTTTCACTAATTTCTTTTCTACCCAATTTACATTCTCCTTCACTTAACATTAGATTTATTGTCTAATCTTCTAATAGTATTAAATATTAATAAAACATTTTAAAGTATTTATAGATTACTTATCACAATTTAAGAGTGATTTCTATTCAGTATTTTCATTAAATAGAGGTAATAAACTATAAACATCTTTCTATGGATTCAATTTCATATTGGTTTAATATTCTATTAAGAGAATATTTATTGTTTTTTATAGTTTCTATTACTTCATCTTCTGTAAGGTCTTTTATTTTTCCTCCAAAATATTCACATATTTTAGAAATAGCTGAAGACGGGATACCAAATTCAGTAAGAATACGAATATTAGGTTCAATAAATTCATTTTCTATAGATTCAGCAATAAAAGAATAATCACCAGATATAATTCCCATTTCATCCGCAACATACCTTTGAAGCGAATCCACAACATTTAACCATTTTGGGATTTTATATTGTAACCAATTTTTCTGAAATTTAAATATTTGTTCAATTGCTTCATCTACTATTTTTCTATATTCCTCAAAATATCTTGATTTAAATACAGACAAAGAATACTCATTATCTATCAATTCAGGATTTAGTTTTTTGAAACGTTTTTTTGAATAAAAACTTATACGTTCATTTATCATTTTACTAATATTTTTTTCATAACAATAACTTACAGTCTGTCTAGCCATCCATGGAATTGAAATAATAACATTTTTTTCATCTCCTTCAATAAATTTATCTTTAACTAGTTCAAAAATTGTACATAAATGATAATATAGTTTTTTATCTCTCGGGTCGCTCCATATAATATCCGATTTCTTTTCAGGATCTTGTAACATTATTTCAATTTCATTAAGTATTTCAAGTTGGTCTTTAATTGAAACGGCATTTCTTTTCAATATTTCTTTTAACTTGTCGGGTAACACTTCAAAGTTTTCATATCTTTTTTTATTAATAGGTATTATATCTTTCTTATCAATATTTATTAACACTTCATCGTCAATAGGATTTTGCGTAAATGCAGGTATATCAACAACCATTTCTTCTTTTTTAGGGGGTTTTTTTAAATTAATTATTTTACCTACACAATGTTCCATTAACCGCCCTGCACGACCACGAATATTTGAATAATCAAAATAGTCAACATCTTTTTTACCAATTTGGTTATCATAATATACAACATTTTTCGCAGATGTATTAACTCCTTCAATAATAGTATTGGTACAGAATAAATACCTAATCTTTTTATCATTAAAGTATTTTATCATAGAAGTGGTTATATGTTTTGGCATAGAGCCATCATGAACACCTATTTCGTTTGAAAGACAATGTGATAACGACCACTCCAAATTTAAATTTTCTTCTATCCATTGTATTAAAGGTATATCATTGTTTTGTTGTATGTTTTTTTCTTCCAAATGATTACAATATGAGAACGCTAATTTTCGTGCAGTAGTTGGAGAAGAACAGAAAACTAATGATTGTTCATCTAGTGAATCAAGCACATCGAATATATTTTCTTCGCAAACTTTTCCACCAGGTTTGATTTTTACAGACTCATATAAGTTCTGTTCTTCTGTATAAACTAATGAATAATCAGTAGAAAAAAACTCTGCATTATATTTCTCTTCAAAACCTTTTGAAATTCGTTCGATATTTGGTCCTAATAAATAAAATCTACAATCTTTATTTTTCATTAGACGAATAAAAGCTATATTCAAAATATTAGCACGATTATCATTGCGTTGTTTACTCAACTTATAAAATTCATCAATTACTAACAAATCAATTTCAGGTAAATTAGGATATTCTAAAACACGCTCAGCAGTTAATAAAAAAATATTCCCTTTTACCAAAGACGCTTCCTGTGAAGTACGAACTATAATTTTATAATCATTATAATACTTTTTTAATTTTATTCTAGTCTCATCAAGTAAAGCAAGCGTTGGCTGAATTATTACAATATTATTATAAATTCTACTGGAAACAATTTCTTCTATCAAAAGACTTTTCCCAAAACTTGTTGGAGCACTTACAATAACATTTCTTTTATCAACAAGTAGATTGGATAATTCTTTTTGTTCTTTATGTAAATACTTATCAGGTATAAAATCTGATTTATGGTATTCTTGCCTAATACGAGCACTCAAATCACCAATAGTCATTTTATATTTACTTATATACGGATAAAACCCTACAGCTTCAATTAAATCTTCCCACATCGGTTTAAAATTTGTTGGAACTTCATTCCACTTATCAATTACTCTTATAAGAAGATTTCTGCCTTTAGTGTTTTCTTCTTTGGCATTAGAATTTATTGCATAAGATATATTTTTAAAAAGTTCAAAATGTTCAGAGTCTTCTAATCGGGAAATATTTACTATCTTGTTGTATAAGTTCATAACTATATCCTTCTTAAATATTTTGCATATGCCAAATTTTTTCTATCATACACTTAATAAGCTTGTTTTTTGATTCTACTGGCATAAGAATTAAAAT
>CAMWMY010000199.1 GCA_947175465.1 uncultured Erysipelotrichaceae bacterium
CTTATTAATAAGTTATTCCATTCATCTGGCTGCTCAAAATTAACCATATGTGCGGCTTTTTTTATTTTTACAAAACTTTTATTCGAAGCATCCAGATTATTAAACCATCTTTCTGTTGCCGTAACAGGACAAATATAATCATTCTCACCCGAGATTAAAAGAATAGGGACATCAAGCTTTGTTATGCAGGAAATTTTGTCTTCCTTATTCATTTCATTATTCAGGATTGACGATGATTTTGCCATTCCTTTAAGCAACTTAATTGTATTTAATTTGTAGCACTTAAAATATAAAGATATGTAGCTACTCATAGCGAATTCATTTTCATCACATATATATCCACCATATTTGTGTATCATTTGGCTTATATACTTTTTTGCCTTGGAATCATTATTTTGATAAGTATATCCTATAGGTGCACCAAAACTGCTCAACTTTGAAATAACTTTTGAATCATTCCTTTTCATCGATTGTTGACAAAATTGTATTTATCAATTTCATCAACAATCGATGAAATACCTTGACCTGTTCCGACATAATATTTAACATATTCGGGGTACATACTTGCAAACCTAAGGCCAAGATAAGCACCCCAAGAGTGACCTGCAATATATATTTTATTTTGATTATATTTATTAATCAAGTATTCAACCACTGATTTTAAATCATCCAGCATTAAATCTATACTCAGTTCATCATTTGAATAGCTAAAACCACAACCTCTTTGATCCCAGCAGACTACAGTGTAGTGATTGGCTAATTCATAATTATATTTCTGAACAAGCGGCCTGTCAGGCGAACCTGCACCACCATGAACAATAAGCAAAACAGGATTATCGTCATCAGTGAGCATTGTTAATATATTTTGTTTTGAGTTATTGACAGTAATATATTGCGCTGATATGTTCATAATTATCACAAAGAATAATATAACATAAAATTAATTAAAATACTATATAAATTATTTGCTGATATTACATTTTTTCTTTACAATACGTAATATAGCAAGTATAATATAAGTGTAAATTAAAATTCTATTTTAGCAGGAGACTTATGAGAGTGTCTGACGTTGATATTGAAATAATATATAAATTACTTCAAAGTGTGCCGCAGGGGATGCAGATAAAAAGTATAGATTTAACTAATGGTTATAGTTTAAATCTTGTTGCAGGAACTGAAGAGATTAATGCCTTAGAAAAAGAAGCAGCACTAAGTGAACTGCAAAATATAATTAATCAGTATAAACAATTTGACCAAAGCAAAAAGTTAAAAAGCAGTTCATCCATTCTTATAAAATAGGATAGGGTAAATTGTGTATAATTTATTTCAACGCCGCAAGCCAAGCCTTTGTCGGCTCGTTAATCACTTCCCTAAATTATACAAAATTAATATTGTGCTAGTCTGTGAGGGGTATACTTACTGTATTTTTTTTTTGAATATGGTAGGTGTACCCTTTTACCTATATATGGGCAGAGCAAACAAGCACACGGGCAGGGGGTCCCCCACGGCTCGTGGGGGAGCCTTTGTGCTTTCTTGCTGTCTTATTTGGTGCACCTTTGCGGGTCTAATGCGTCAGCCCTTGAGGGCGCAAAGGTGCTTTAGACACCAAATTTGCTTACTACGACTAAATGCAAATTTGGTGTCAATATAAAAAAGTGGCTCAAACCCCCGAGATTAAAGGAAAAAAAGCTGACACAGATTTTTTGGAATTTTGTGTCAATGTGTCAAAAATCTATCGTTTTGGATAGTCTAATCCTTGAGGTAATCCCAATATATAATCAGCTGATACACCATAGTATAAACATAATTTTATTAAATCATCTATTTTATATTGAGCTCTTCTTTTTTCGTATTTTGATATAGCTGATTGCTTAACTCCTAATAAATTTGATATTGTTGCTTGGTCTATATCTCTATCGTTTCTTAAATTTGTTAATCTTTCTACATAATCCATTTATTTTTACCTCCGATGAAAAATATTATAAAATATTCCATATCAGACTATTGACAAAAAGTCTAGAATAGACTATAATAGTGATAGTCCGATACAGACTTTTTGCATTTCAATAGTCTTATATGGACTTTTTACCACCTTCTTTGTTAAAAGGTCAACCCCTTACCTTGGTGTTAACCGAAAAGGGGACAATAATAGAAAGTAGGTTTTATTATGATTAAACTTGAATTAACAAAAAAAGAATTTGTTTCTATTCTTATTTCTTTGGAAACGACTATAGATGATTATCCAAATTCTGTTCTTATATCTGAAAAACAAGAATTATTTGATAAACTTCGCGATATTTATTTCCGTGTCTAAATCATTACCAAATCCAAGAGGTAGATTGTTTTGTTTTGTACTCTACCCAGAAGAAAATCAAGAGCACGAAAGAGTGTTAACTCTGCTCAAACAAAACTATGTTGTACTCGGTATAAATCATAACCGAGATGTATGGCACAAATATGATGATAATTTTGAAGAGGGTGAACATTATGAGGGAGAGCCTAAAAAGGCACATCACCACGTAATCGTTAAATTTGAAAATTCAAGGTATTTACAAGCCTTGGCTAAAGAGCTTAGCTGTGAATATAACTTGATAAGAAAAATCGGCAGTTTCCGCAGTATGGCAATATATTTAACACATAGAGATTATCCGAGAAAAGCAAGATATAATGTTGACGAATTTTATGGTTTATTAATAGGTGATTTAATGAAATGCTTAGGTGATGATGATTTAGACAATCAATTAATTGAAGTTATAACATACCTTGAGGGTATTAACAGATATATGAGTTATTCGGAGTTTATTAAGTGGTGTACTTGTAACGGCTATCGTCAATTACTATCGAAACATAGTTTTCAAATCGATAGGGTATTCAATGAATGTCAAGGTAAATACCACGCACAGCAGTTAGAAAGTAAAATACATAGAGGTAAAAG
>CAMWMY010000200.1 GCA_947175465.1 uncultured Erysipelotrichaceae bacterium
ATCCTGTATAAATATTTAGGCGATTTAATTTATGTTGTCTGACTATGGGTTTATCTGTGTTACCTATTGAAATATTATAATCAATTCCTAAGGTCATCTGAAGTGGATACCATAAATTCATATTAAATCTCGTTCCTGCATAGCCAATACATGAACAATAACTAGATGCTGCACTATCCCAACATACGTCATCATGATTCCAAACCTCTCCATTTTCTAAAGATGTCATAAAAGAAGTCTGGCATCCCATCATAACATATGGCATAAATTCGAAACGTCCCAAGAAATTAAATCCTAAGCCATAGCCAAGCATTACAGAAGCAT
The DNA here is from genome assembly GCA_947175465.1 of uncultured Erysipelotrichaceae bacterium. Classification (GTDB taxonomy): domain Bacteria; phylum Bacillota_I; class Bacilli_A; order Erysipelotrichales; family Erysipelotrichaceae; genus CAMWMY01. Next base: position 325 of record CAMWMY010000200.1, read on the forward strand.
GGTGCAGTGTAGGACATATATTTGTTGTTCCATCCCACCAGACCCCTTCTGGCTCTTTTTTGTATTTGTTGTACTCTATCCCAGTTAAAAAATATTGTGCCATTCCCTTTTTGGAGAAATTTAAAAGGTATTCATATTGAAATCTACCTCCAATTCTAGGGTCATTACCAGCACTATATTGTCCCATTATTGAGAATGAAGATTTATGCCTATCTTTTTGAACTGCAACATCTCCTCTTTTAGTAGAAGCATATTTCCCGCTTATTGTGTATAGGCGTGTTGATTTTTCATTTACTTCCGTTGCTCGTGCGGTACAAACTTTCTTTGAATAAATCTCACCAGATCCATTTTCTTTAAAACGATAAATATAGAAGCGATCTCCCTTTTTAACGCCTTGCCGAGAGTTTGTTCTTGCTAAGAAAGGAGCACGTTTAAAAACAGAACCACGAATGGCAAAAGCTGGTATTTTTTTTGCGATGTCAAACATCAATTCATTTTCTGCTTTAATCACTCTGGCATTTCCGACTTTTTTTATATCCTCTGCTATACCGACAAATGTTTCTGATGCTTTTTTATTGAATTTTTGTGCTTTGACTTTAGGAACCTTACCTTCTGCTACAAATGTTATGGGCACTTTGATTTGGTCGTATAGTTGAAGATTCCGCCAATTCAAAAAAGCCAAATCTACGATGCTATCAGTGATTTCAACATGAAATACCTGCCAATATTTTTTCTCAAAAGTCTTTTCACCTAACTTTCTTCTTACTGTCTGGAAAATAACAATATAATTGTTTTTTAGCAACTGCCGTGATATTTCTTTTTTGAGAACATCCCTGGTTTCCGCACTCGCATCTTGAATGGCCGTCTCTATCTCTTCTATTGTTGTATTTTGAATGGCTTGCTCATATAATCTGTTCATGTGGAGTCCTTGACTATCCCTTTCCAATAATCTATCTAAAACAATCTTTCCGACCCCATCCTGATATAACTGTTCGGCAATTTTTTTAGCATTCTGTTTTCGATTATTAGAAATAGACATGGGATATGTACCCAAATTCCTCAAATTAGGATTGTATGACCATTGAGCTGGCCATTCATTGCTAAGTACTCCAACTGTAACATACTTTGCATCGAATAAAAATTCTTGAGAATAGGTACATATAACCATACCGAAGAGTAGAAATATGATAATTCTTATCCTTTTCATATCATTATTTATTAGAACCAACTGAAAATACTATAAACTAATTTAGGCAATGCCCCGAAAAATGAAGACGTGACTTTTGCAGAAGCCTCAATTTCTTTAGATCTAAGTTCAGCCTCATTGATTATTCTTACTTGTTCCAATTCCATTTCTTTTTCTTCAATTTGAATTAGTCGCTGCTTTATTTGATTATTTAGTTGATTTACTTCCGACTTTACAGATGCAGAAGATATATTCATCTGTGAAATCAACTCACTGGCTTTTCTGGCTCCTTCTTTATTAGGACTGGTGTTCCACGCAGTCTTGGCTTTCATTAAAAGAACAGCATTGTCCCTTTCCAATATTTTACTGCCACATTTTGCAATTAGTTTTTGTGCCGTATCATAGTCTTTACATAAAAATGGAATCACTGCTAATTTAGAAAGAGCTGTTTCATAGTCTGCATTAGCCATACATCCTTCCGCTTCTTTAATCAAAGATGGTGACACTGTATCATAATACTTGACAATACGTTTTTTACTCTCAGAGATTAGAGTTTGTAGTCCTTTGTCTTTGGCATTTATCTTTTTAATGGCAGAATATATTGCATCCTTATGACTGTCACCGATGCCTGTTACTTCAATATTATTAGAACCGAACAAAGTGCCTGCCATACCATCACCTATAAAAAACGTAATACTAACCTTCAATGATGTCTTTTGAGGTATAGATGCTGTTGTGCTTTCCTCTAAGACATCTAAAGCAGGAGTTATGATGAAGCGTTGGTCGAATCCTCCCGTTGCTTCACCTATAGTAACAATTTGGGCCATCTTTGTTCTAAGGTATTTTTTCCCGGTATCACCCAGCTCTACTTTATTAGATATGTATGGAGTAATCGTTATACGTCCAAAAGTCTCTTCTTGCCCATAACAATTTAATATGGCAAGTATGAAAATAGAAATCAAATATAATTTTCTCATTTATTTCCCTCCTAATGTTAGATATACTTTTCCTATGCCTACTGTATGGGTGGAAACAGAAATACCATAATTGCTTAACAATTGGACTAATCCGGTTTTCACAAAATCTTCCATTGACAAGGCTTTGGTTCTACCGAATGCCGCTTTTCCGAATAGAGGAAAATGTACCTGATCTAGTTTCATGCTTGTTCTGGATGTTTTTGAACCGGTATATGCTCCCTCCACTGTATTTTCAGACATCCAATACTCAATTAAATCAGCCAGTTCTCCTTCTTTTCCATCCATGGTTACAGTTGACTCTAGATTAAGCGGACAGGTATCAGCTATGTTGATAAAAATAGTACCTTCACGTCCTTCTGCCTTTAGATTTTCAAAATAATTAGTTAATCCTAATGCAAATG
>CAMWMY010000201.1 GCA_947175465.1 uncultured Erysipelotrichaceae bacterium
CCTCACAATGTTCACGATTCTGCCGGATAGGGGTATTACAAAAATCGCTGAAACTATCTTAGTTTCAGCGATTTGCGGCATCTTGCCGATTTGTTCTGTGATCCGCCTGGAGCCCTGAGACCCCGACGCTGTATTGTGAGTTTCAGCGAGTTACATCAATCCGCCTTGGCGGACTCACGCATGTCTCACGCTCATACTTCAATGTTCTTCACCGGAATGCAATTCCGACACTGCAAATTTAATAAAAAATCTCCAATATACAATGCGTCAGAGTGTTAAAGTTTCTTTGGCTTTTGAAATGGGGTCATAGGGTTCAAGACTTCTTTTTGCATAGGTCTACGAATTAGGTTATCACAGACAATTAGTGCCACAAGTGATACTAATTGTCATTTGATTTTTCATTTAATCGTTATCGCGCAAAGAAATTCTATGGGGTGATATGTAGCTAATTCTTATGTAGCATATCACGTCTAAGTTTGGAAAAACATCTTTCTTGACATGGTTCTTCCTGAAATATGTCATTTTTTATTTGTTGCTCGCTATACTTAGTTTCATCTTGTTCTCCTACAGACAACAGACGACTTATCTCTTTTCGTTTTTCCTCTGGATATCTTTCTTTCAGTTCCAAAATACGCAGCGCTATCTTTTTGTGATAATTGTATCTATCATTTAGTTTGAAAACAGAGATATAGTTATCATACGCCAAATCTCCGTTCGTGTCAAACACTAATTTATAGTTACCATTGTTCTTCTGGAGTTCGAAGAAAGTAGAACATTTGGATAATGGAATAAGTTGTATTGCAACATCATTGTCAAAAGCTGAGTCAACATATGTTGGACTAATTTTAAGCCAGTCACCCTTTGTCGTTGCCAATTCCTTTGCTTTTTTTAGCTTTTCGTTACAAACTTGGCAGGAAGGAACAAAGTTGAAAAGAGAAAGACCGATTATTGGACAAACGCTTTTGGGTAGTATATGGTCCAAGTCGAAGTGATTATAATTACTATCCAGAGAGAATCCCTTGTAGAGTTCTATCCTTTTCCAAAGGAACTTTCTTCTATTAAATTCTGCCAAACTGGAATATGGCCTACCTTCCAAAACCTTCTTCAATTTCTGATCAGACAAGCTATTGGTATGGAAGTATTCACGCCATTCTGAAATAGAAGCATTGTTAACAAAATCCAGTCGGTTAGAATAAGACAAAGATTTACTATATTTATTGATGTACGCCATGTTGCAATAATGGCAAGTAGATAAGTTGAAACCATTATTGTCATCCATAAAGAAAGTTGCTATGTCAGGTTGCTTTGCTTCATAGTCAAAAATACTTTTGTGGAGCTTTTCTTGTCTCTTGGTGATAGTATGACTCTTATACCATAAAAACACATCTACCAAAAAAGCAAAATCGCCTGTCAGTAAATCCACTAATCTAAAGCCTGTACGTCGTTCTTCCGGAGCCCATTTACTTTCCATTGTATGGATATCAAATAACTTCAAGTAATCTTCCTTGAGTTTTTTTATATCTGTTGGATAATTAATTTTAATCATGGTAATTCTGTTTACTAATGGTGTTTCTCATTTGTTCTAATTCTTCTAATCTCTTCCGAACCTCAATAATCTGCTTGTCCAAAATTGAGATATCTTCTTGAGCATATTTCAGATTAAGTTCCTCTAGCATCTCTTTAACTTTCTTTTGGAGATAATCATCAGCAATAATAGAAGCCACATAATTGTATCTAATATGATTATCCCGATACTGCTTACTGTTGTTATATTGTTTGTCATCATCGTCCATTTGATTGTAAAGACGGATGATTTCTTCTACATTTTCTTTAGCTACATCGCCTATAGAATAATTCATAAAAAAGTTTCCACCAAGCATTTCGTGTACATTTCCGCAGAATGTTTCTTTATCCTTAATGACAACAGAACCATCCTTCAAGTATAAAGTATGTTCCAAAGGAATATCAGAGAGAACAAATGGAGAATGAGTAACAATCAGAAGGTTTACTCCTCGAATAATATTATGATTGATATGACACCATGAAAGCATTTTGATTAGGTTGCCGACAAACTGTTTCTGAAAATCAGGATGGTAATATAATTCTGCTTCATCAAATACAAGACTTATATTATGATATTTGACACGATAACGACCATCTGTCACACTTTCAATGTTCTTAATGTGATAAATTATGTAGCTAAGGCTATGAAGTAACTGTCGTTCTCCACTACTCATTTGTGAAAGAGTTTCTGGAGTACCATTTTTACCCTTTGTTAATACCATATCCCACTCAAAAAATGCAGGTGGCATATTGAGATAAGCAGCATCATAAGTTTCAAAAGGTTTTCTTCTTTCTTTACTTTTTATTGTTTCCGAAAATAGCATGTGTATTGGCGTTTCCATCCAACCAAAACTACGATTATTCGTTATTTCATTTTCTATATATTTTGCTTCTGTAGGTATGGATAGATTTTGTGTAGAGTATGTCCTTTTCTTGATGAAATTTAATACCTGTTGTATTTTTTGATTAACATGTATGGAAGGTTCTTGAAATAAAATCTCTTTAACAACAGCATTTACATTGTCTGGACTCCATTCTATTGATAATCCAGAAACATTAGTATTATTCAAATTCTTTTCTTGAATACTTTTTATTCCCAAAAGTTCTCCATACATTCTATAGTGAATGCAAGTTTTCAAGGTTTTGTAAGTAAGATAAGCAAGAATTGTCTTCTTTACTACTTGCTGAAGACTCAAAAAATCATTCGAGAAGTGACTAGTTAGATTCTTCTTCCAACAATTTATTATTTCTTTCTTCAATTTTCCACCTTGCTTGTTTAATGGAAAAGACTGTTTGAAAAGATCGTTATAT
>CAMWMY010000202.1 GCA_947175465.1 uncultured Erysipelotrichaceae bacterium
AGTAAATACATTATACAGTTTTATTCTAATGCGCTTTTTACTTTTTTTCTAGTGAAACAGCGATCTTGACGGTTGGCTAGAGCGCTAATCCGAGCTTTTAATAATATTTTTCTTCCACTCTCGTTGCGAGTATAAATAACTTGATAATTGCCAATAAATGGCTTCATATAGCTGGCAAATATATGCGCCTCTTCTTTTCTTTGAGCAAAACTATCGGGAATTGCGAAATAACCATCTAATTTGTTTTTTCGTCTAGGGTTATAAAGAATATAGCGTTGATTATCAATAGGCGCAAAAAACTCAAGGATGCATTTAGCGAATAAAGCTTTATCATGTCCAGTTCCTCCTAATAAATATATTGTATGCATCTCATTCAAAGAATTTGTTTCAACACGACTATTAAAAGAATCAAGCTGATTAGTTTTTTCTAATGCATTTCTAATTCCATTGCCAAAGATTGCTAAACGGCTGAGAGGGTTTGCTAATGTATAAAGTTTTTTGATGCTCAAAAGAGTACCCATAACAAATAGCACAACATAAATTAAAAGTATGAGAGATTTGAAAATATCTGTTAATGCCAATGATTTTAGAAGTGACATCCCAATGATAGCACCAAGAATCCCACCTAAAATAATTATTAGTAAAGCTCTTAAAGCATCCGTAAACATAACAGTAGTTATAAGTTCTTCTTTGACTTCCGTTTCATCAATAACGTCAATTTTATCATAGATAGCTAATGAATCCTCCCATCTTTTCTTTAATTGATTACGTTTTGAAGATAGGTTAAGCATCTCTTTATTAATTTTTTTTATATTTCTTGAACTAAATGGAAATTCAATTGCACTAAGGCGTAAAATACCATTTTCAATTACATCCTTTTGATAATGGAGTCCTAAAAAATGCTCCATCCGTCTTTCTAACATTTGAAAATCTTCACTGCTCCCATTATCATAATGGCCCATTAACTTTTCTTTTGGCTTAACGCAAACCAAATGCCAAATATTACTTGTTTTATTAGGCATTTTTTCAAAAACTCTAATAGCACGTCCACGCATTTGATTACTTAGCATATAGGAACCTACAAAGCTAGCTAAAATAAGTGAATTGACACATGGCGAATCCCAACCTTCTCCAAGCAACGATTTGGTTCCTATCAAAACTTGCATATAGCCTTGCGCAAACATTTCGCTAATTATTCCTGTTATAAAATTACGGTTTCCACTAACTTCAACTTTTACATAATCATCTAATATTCCAACTTGATGAAAGCTAATTTTACTAGGTTCTTCCACTAATTCTATTAATGCTGTTTGCGCATCTTTAGGAATAATAATCATTGAGCCACATAAAACACCAAGTTTAATTGCTGTCTTATTTTTAGCACTATCACGCCTTAGTTGTTCAAAAAAGGGTAAAACACCTAAATTATTTACATCTTTGCTCTCATCACCTAATGCTCGCTCGTATTCTTTTCGAATATAATCAGTAAGAATTAAAAGGCGTAGTTCTTGTTTCATCGTTTTATATTCATAATTAACAATTTCTTTAATGCTTTCACATTTACCAACTGAATTTATTAGCATTTTTTCAATTGCTTGATTTAAACATAATGAAACTTTTCGTTTTTCGATTAAACCTTTAGACTTTAATTCACGAATCAATTCATCACGATATTGCTCTTCAACTTGATATGAAGAAATATCATCATATAAAAAGCCATTTAGTAAAATTTCTAGCCATTTAAGCGATAAGGGGTCTAACGACTTATATCCTAAAAGTTTTTGATATTTATTGGCATTGCTCACTCCCTTAGCATTTAAAAAAATTATTATTGCTGATAAATAGCTTGGATCCTCTAGTAACTCTTCATCACTTACTTCCTCAGTAAAAAAGCGATGACTCATAATCGCATTGCAAAAGTATTCATCTTGGATTAGCCGCTCTAAAATATTTTTACTATTTTCCTCAAAGATATTTAATTTTAATTTTTCTTGAGAAGATGGATAATTAAAATAAACATAATCTTGATGTGGACATAAAGTACCATCTTTAACTAGTTCTGGAACTGTTATTTCTTCATCAATATCACCACACATATTTATATATCTAGTCCACATGCTTAAGTTAGAATCAAATGGAGGAGTTGCTGTTAGAGCTACTGTGAAAATGTTATAAAATTCTTTTTTAAATTCTTCTAATGATTTCCACCACTCATTTCGAAGATGATGACATTCATCTAGACATAAAGTTCCTAATTGGTATTCTTTAAAATTATGAATTACATCAAAATCATGATAATCAACTTCTTCAACTGTTCTAAATTCATCATTATTTTCTACTAGTTCGCCGCAATAATGAGTCATCGCGCTATGTAGGGCCTGATAGGTTACAACAGTAATTAATTTTGGCTTTTTCAAGTCTTGAGAAAGATATTGATCATGATCTTCTTGATTAACTAAAAAAGCTTCACAAATACGCTCTACCCATTGTTCACGGATCGTTATTGATGGAGCTAATATTAAAGTAGGTTGATTGATTCTTCTTATTAATTCAATTCCTAAAGTTGTTTTTCCTGAACCAGGTGCTGCAACAATATGAAGTTTACGATCTTGACTATAACAGTCATATCGATCGAGCACTCGCTGTTGATAATTGCGCCAAGTACCTTTAAAATGTAAAATTTCTTCTAACATCTAATCCCTCCTATTATCTTTATTTATACATATCAATCTTAAAATATCAATACAAATCAGCTAAATTTTAATATAAATATGAATTAAAGAGCTATTAAAAAATATAATGTAAAATAAAAAGTATGTCAATCGAAATTGAAAATGTCCCAAAAATAATTAAACATTAGCACCAGAAT
>CAMWMY010000203.1 GCA_947175465.1 uncultured Erysipelotrichaceae bacterium
ATATATGTCCTTCCGTATCAATTGTGGAGCTTCTTTTTCCCAATTTAAAGATTTGTTTGTAAATCTAATCTGTTCACATATGATATTCCGTAAATTCCCCTGCTTTATACAGCATAACAGTATGGATTGTGGTCCTACATGTTTAAGGATGATTAGCTCATACTATGGCAAGGAGTATGAATTGGAATTTATACGAGAATTATGTAATCAAACTAAGCAAGGTGTATCGTTATTAGGCATTCAGGAAGCTGCAAAATCTTTAGGATTTAATGCATTGGGGATAAAATGTACTTTAAACGAGCTACAAGAACTGCCATATCCATGTATTTTACACTGGAATCAATCACATTTCGTTGTCTTGTATAAGACGAAAAATACAAAAAAAAAGGTTTTATATTTTGTCGCAGATCCCATTGGATATAGATTTAAATACACTGATAAAGAATTATGTCAATGTTGGCTAAATCAAGAATCCCAAGAAGGAATGGTTCTATGTTTAGAACCGACTTCTTCGTTTTATTCAATAAATAAGCCATCAGATAAAAATACATCCAGTACAAAATGGTTGTTTAAACATCTGAGGTATTTTAAATCAAATATCATAAATATGATTATGGGAATGCTTTTTTGTGCTTTCCTGATTTTACTTTTTCCTTTTCTTACTCAATCAATTGTTGATTATGGCGTAAATAATAACAGTATTAGTTTTGTTGTGACAATTTTAATTGCTCAATTAGTCTTAATAATCAGCACAAATTTAATTGAATTTGTGCGTAACTGGCTACTCCTTCACATCGGGATGAAAATGAATATTTCAATTATTTCTGAGTTTATTTTGAAATTAACAAAACTTCCGATTGCATTCTTTGATTCAAGGATGACTGGTGATATTATCCAAAGAATTGGAGATCATACACGTATTAAGGATTTCTTAACCGATGTGAGTTTAAATTTAGTATTTTCATTAATCACAATATGCGTTTTTGGAGTTGTTCTTTTAATGTACAACAAACTGGTATTTGTCATTTTTTTTATTGGGAGTGCATTATATCTATTATGGATTACATTCTTTCTCAGGAAACGTATGATACTAGATAATAAGATGTTTGCTCAGAATGCGGCAACCCAGAGCAATGTATTTGAATTGATATATGGGATGCAGGAAATTAAACTAAATGGCTGCGAAAATCAGAAAAGATGGGACTGGGAGCGTATTCAGGCTAAGATATATAAATTACTTGAAAATGGATTGGCGTTGGCCCAATATCAAGAATCCGGAGCAATCATTATTAATCAGATTAAAAACGCTATAATAACGGCGTTGGTGGCAGCATATACTATTAATGGCGAGATGACAATTGGTATGTTGATTGCAATACAGTTTATAATAGGACAATTAAACAGTCCTGTTGAACAGTTAGTGACATTTCTACGTAAATATCAAGATGCAAAAATTAGCATCCACAGACTCAATGATATTTATCAAATGCGAGATGAAATTCCAGAAACAGAACATAGGATAAAAGAGTTTAAAAGTGACTCTATTACCTTCTTAAATGTATATTATAAATATGATAAGCTTGCAGAAGATGATGTTATAAAAGGAATTTCAATTATGATTCCCAAAGGCAAATGTACTGCCATTGTAGGATTAAGCGGGAGTGGGAAAACCACACTATTAAAGATGATTCTAGGTTTTTACGAGCCTGATAAAGGAGAAATACGAATCGGTGATGAGTGTCTCAAAAAAATAAATATGAAAGAGTGGCGTAATAAATGTGGCGTTGTGATGCAAGACGGATATATCTTTTCCGATACTATTGCCTCGAATATTGCCCCTGGGAATATATCAGATATTGATATGAACAGGGTTAAGGAAGCTGCAAAAATTGCAAATATAAATAGTTTCATTGAAACTTTACCTGAGGGCTATCAGACAAAAATTGGAAGTGAGGGCAAAGGATTAAGTATGGGGCAACGCCAACGAATATTAATCGCAAGAGCTGTTTATAAGAATCCGGATTATATTTTACTTGATGAAGCAACTAACTCTTTAGATGCAAACAATGAGAAAGAAATTATGAGTTCCCTAAATAAGTTTTTGAACGGTAAGACTTCCGTCATTATCGCTCATCGACTTAGTACGGTGCGGAATGCAGACAATATTATTGTCCTTGATAATGGCTCTGTTGCAGAGGAGGGGCGTCATGATGACCTAATATGTAAAAAAGGATTGTATTATTCGTTAGTAAAAAATCAGCTAAATGTTTGAAATATGAAACAAGAGCATTGTAAGGAATTAAATGAAATATTAACATCTAAACCACATATATTGGAAAGATATGGAATAATTGTTATAATATCAATTTTGTTGCTTATTGGTGCAATCATTTCTAAATGCCATTATATAGAGCAAATTAACATCTCTCAGATTTCATCATGCCGGGATACTGATATGCCTATTTTTGCTGCACAAGATATTGAAGGCAAAAGTATGTCTTCATTGATTAATCATGATTTTGCATTAATAATTGATGGCCGACGGTTTATATGTAAAGGTATCACTACACAAAATGCTGGAGAAAAAAACAAATTATACTTCAGGCCGCAATCCATTGAGTCATCTGACTCAATCCAATATTTAATCACAACAAATCCTAATATTAAACTGATTGAGACACGCCAAAGTTATATTAAAATTGTCATCAGCCCAATTCTGGAGATTTTCGGTAAAGAATAGATTGTGTAGTAGTAAAATGATGTGATTACTTATGTCCTTAATATGGCATATATCTGATCATATGACTTTTTAAGAG
>CAMWMY010000204.1 GCA_947175465.1 uncultured Erysipelotrichaceae bacterium
CAATTAAATACGTTCCCAAAGAAATATGTACTAAAGAGTTTTATAAAGATATTTTAATAGTAGCTCCGCAGTGTTTTAGTAAAATTCCTAAAGGGCTTCGGACTGAAGAAATGTGTGCTCTTGCCGTTGAATTATATGGGAAGAATTATCAATATGTGCCGAAAGAATTCCAAACAGAGTCATTACTTTTATTAGCGGCAAAGGATAATATTACTATACTTAAAAAATTGCCAAATAAATATAAAACGTTGGAATTGTGCGAAAAAGCAATTTGTACCAATTATCAGGCAATTAAACTCTTTAACAGTACAACTCTCAATAAAGTTTCGGCAGAAGTATATAAAAAAAGTGTAAGCAATGATTGGCGTGCAATAAAATATATTCCAGAAACGAAGAAGACAAAATCTATATGTCTGATTGCAATGGAACAAAGTGTAGAGTCGTATAAATATGTGTCAGACGAATGTATTTCAACTGATCTTGTAATAGAAATACTAAAAGAAAATAAAGAAGTGTTAAAATTTATTCCAAAAGAAGTTAAGACGCAAGAAGTGTATTTATATTTTTTAAATCAATTAGAGTTCTCTTCTTTGTTTAAGAAATGGTTGCTTACTGACGAAAAACAGCTCACAGATAATTTCATATTACAAAATAGTGGAGAAGACGAAGGTTTTTTGGGTCTTATCAGGAAGCGTTATGATGAAGAGTACAATGAGTATGAAAAAGATTGCTCATATTTTAAGTTCCCCGAAAATGTGAGACTTGATAAGCAAATTATAGACAAGGAAAGGGAACTCAATTTGCTTGTCACGAAATCTTCACACTTTGACAAAGAAACAAGAAAATTTGTCGTCAATGAAAAATTTTTGAAAGAAAATCAGTGTAGAAAATTTTCAAAATTTATAGATTATTATGAATATCTTAATGGGAATTTAGAAGGGGCTGACCTTGTAGAATATGATTTTAAAGGAATAGATATCAATAAATATAATATCAAGTCAGCGATACTCAATAGTATAGTTCTGCAAAAACTTGGACTATATGATAATGAATTTTATCAAAATACAATACAAGCTTATAATGAAGAGGTTGCTTTAGAATTTTCAAATAAGAATGAATTAATTGCTACCAATTCAATAATAGAGTTGGAAGACGACTCTAATATTTGGGATCTTAAAATGTACTATATTACAGATTTACATCTCAATCATAAATTATTAAAGGCTTTTCCTAATTCTGCATCGGAAGCAGAAATAAAAAATTATATTAGAAAAGTAGTAGACAAATTAATCAGTACTACAGATAGACGGGATAATAGTTATATATTGATAGGTGGGGACGTTTCTTTTAGTTTTGAAATATCAAAGATTTTTTATTGTGAATTGGCAAAAAAGTGGAAGCCTGACCAAATTATAGTAGTTTTAGGAAATCACGAGCTTTGGGACTGTAATATATTTGGAAGTCATTCTAAAATAAGTAATATAAATGAGATTATTGCAAAGTATGAAGATTTGTTTTCTCAATTAGGAATTGTGTTCCTTCAAAATTCTATATATTATAATGGGTCTGGGAGTCATATTCTTACGGAAAAACAAATCCTAAGTGCAAATGAAGAAGAACTAAAAAAATCTTTAAGTTATAGTAATATAATTATTTTAGGTGGATTAGGTTTTTCAGGATATAGTGTGCAATATAATGCGACTACCGGTATTTATAGAAATGCAATTAAGTCTTTAGATGACGATATTAAGGAAACAAAGAGATTTGAGATTATTTATAAAAAGTTGAGAAGTATTTTCACAAAAGATAAATTCATAGTTTTAACCCATATGCCTAAAGAAGACTGGTCTACAGAGAATTATAATCCCAATTGGATTTACGTAAATGGACATACGCATCATAATCGTATCGAGCGTAGTGAAAATAAAACAATATATGCGAATAATCAAATAGGTTATTATTCAAATAGTTACGGTATGAAAAGTTTTTATTTAGATTGGAATTTTGATGTTTTTAGGTACTATAAAGATGGAAGATACAATATATCGAAAGGCGAGTATCTTATGTTTTATTACCGTATGGGCAACGACATAAACTTTAATCGGGAAAATTGTCAAATAGTAATGCTTAAGAGAGAGGGTATATATTGTTTTTTGTTACAGGATAACAATAAATTATTTTTATTGGATGGGGGAAAGCCGAAGCGGTTAAAAATTAAACATATAGATTATTATTATAATAATATGCTTGATTATGCTCTTGTGTTAAAGAGTTCTTTGCATGAATATAATGAAGCTTTAAAACAAATATCCAAAGAGGTTAAGAAAATCGGTGGAGAGGGAACAATTCACGGATGTATAGTAGATATAAATTTCTTAAATCATATTTATCTAAATCCGTTTGATGGGAAAGTAACGCCGTATTTTTCACCATATATGGGTGTGCAAAAGGTATATAAAGCCGTTCCATTATTGTTGCAAAAAGAATGTCCCGACCTTTATGTTAATTATGAAAAACTAATAGCAAACACAAAGAAAGATGAGATATTTAAAGTCGAAAACAATTCATTAGATAGTAATCAAAATTCAGTTACAGTTGTTTATGGTACGGAGATATACAAGCCTTCGCGATTAATAAAGAGATTTCAATATACGACTGAGGATAATATAATAAGAAGCTGGGATGACGATATTTTATGTCAAAAAGATGTCTTTTGTGATAATGAATTAATAAAAAAGATAGAGAATAAAAAGATATAATATTATATTATTTTAGTGCGGTGTGTTATTGACGGCGTGGGTTGTTTAATAT
>CAMWMY010000205.1 GCA_947175465.1 uncultured Erysipelotrichaceae bacterium
TATAAAGAATATATTGTGGAAAATAAAAAATCTCTTGATGAAGCTACATATCACACAATTATGGGGCTGAATATGCCTAAGCTAATTTGGTGTGTGGAGTTGTCCACCCTTGAACGGTATCAAGCTGAAGAAATCGACCATATAATAATTTTGGATTCAACCTCAAGTAAAATGGCTGAAGATAAGTTTTTATTCATTGGGGCTGAAGGCTATGCTCTTTATAGGTGCAATGGAAAAGAAAAAAATATAACAATTGCAAAATCTATGGGAATACATAGGTTTGATAGCAATTTAACAAAGGTATAGATAGATATGGCAAAATTAAAATACAATCATAGATTAAAAAATTTTGAGAAACGTTCTGGCGATTCTAATATGAGTGCTATAGTTTTAAAAGGAAGTATTCATAGAGTGATGGCACAGTCTTCTCGCGAATCTGAAAGATATTTGCAGACTATGCGTTTGGCTGATAACACAGTTATTTCGCAAACGGCAGACAGTGCTAATGATATAAAATATGGTGAAGTTGTAGAACGGCTAGAATTATATTTGGATAGCATTAATAAGCGAAATGTCGGCAAGATAGATGTTAAAGATTCGGTCATATCAAATCTATTTGTCAAAGAAACAGAAGAGTCATTAGCAACAGGCATTTCAGTAAACTCAAATGGTAGATTTGAGTCAAATAAAATTTATAATATTAGATTTAATATCATAAAATTTATTGGAGCGATGGTAGGGTTTGGTGCAACTGCAGAATCAATAATGAGTGGAGGATTATGTGGTGCAATTTGCGCTGGGATTGCGGCAGTTCTAAGTTTAGTAGATTCAACAACCATTGAACTGGATGATAATTGTGGCAAGATTTTACAAATAATGTATTTTGAATCAGATCAAGAAGGTATTAATAGAGACAATTTAATAAGAATAGCATTGGAAAAGGGTTATATGTCTGAGTCTGAAATAAATGTTGCTATAAATAGTTTGATAAAATATAGATGCATAAAGATTAATAAAAAATCGCTATTAGAGATATGTGAAAGTATCAATATTTCGGGCTATAATAACACGGTTAATGCATAGAACAATAAATGAGTTGGCGTTACAGAGTACTTTAATAAATAAGAAAATCATTTAATCCGTGGGGTAACATAGAGGGTTTGATTTGCAAAAGCAATCAAACCCTTTTGTATTTATAGGAGGACAGAGATATGAATGGACAAATAGCAATTAGAGAGAAAGAAAAACGTGCAATCTTGTATTGCCGTTCCGTAAAAGGGAATTATGCAGATTTGCAAAGTCAAAGCAAAGTATTGAGCAACTATGCCAAAGCAAATGAATTATTGGTAGTTCGCACTTACTTGGAAAGTGGGACAATGGACGCTCTCACGTACAACAATTTTAGATTACAGGCTAAATACCATGAATTCGAGGTGTTGATTGTACCAGAACTTGAAATGCTTGGTAATTCTGCGATAGAAATTACAGAAGAAGTAAGTTTTCTTGTTGAGAACGGAGTAAAAGTAATGTCAATCAAAGACGGCGAGTTAAACGCTGACACTTTGCCAACATTATTCCGTATGCTAATTCGCTTGAAAATTCCTAAATATAATTTAATAAGGTAAAATCATTTAATCCATTGGGTAACGTAGAGGGTTTGATTTGCTTTGTAAGCAATCAAGCCCCCTTTATTATTTTGGAGGGATAATATTGAATAATTTGAAAAGAATAAGCGCAGAGAGAGGTGCTGTTAATGAAGTATTATAGAACAGAGCCGACAGTAAATATTGAACAACTTATAGCAGATGAAGTTAAAAGACTTTCAGAAAAATATGGCAAAAGCTATCTAGATTGTGATGAACTAATACAACTCACAGGATTGGGACGAGATAATGTACGTGCGTTAATGAGTAGCGCAAACTTTCCCGTGACTTGTGTGGGCAATAGAAAGGTAGTAAGCATTTTAGCCTTTGTAACATGGCAATTAAGAGGTTTTGATAGAGGAGGTAATTATGCCGCGTAAAAAGAAATCAGCAACACGCCGTGGTAATCACGAAGGAACTATATATCAACGTAAAGATGGCTTATGGATTTCGCAAATCACAGTTGGTTTAAAACCCGACGGAAAGCCAATGCGAAAATCTTTTACAGGTAAGACGAGAGCAGAAGTATCTGCGAAACTAATACCCTATATGAATAAGGAAAATGGGAAAGTCGTTACAGCACGAGAAGAAGTGAGAATAGAAAGTCATATGATGTTTTGGCTTATGAACTATAAAATTACAAAAGTTGCACCACGAACATTTGAGAGATGTATTAGAAATGCCAAGTTACATATCTTTCCTACTTATGGTAATTATCGTCCACAAGATTTGAATATTGATAACTTGCAACCGCATTTCAAAAGATTACTTGATATATACGAACTCGACACTGTCAAGAAAGTCAAATATTTATTTTCTGACTATCTTGAATACTGTGTTGACAGAGGTTTGATTGAGAGCAATCCGATTGATAGAATTAAGTTCAAATCCATAGAAAGAAAAGCAAAAGAAAATTCAGAAGAGAAAGAACAAAAAGCATTGCCTGAAGAATTACGTGAGCCATTTTTGGCAGCACTAAATACTGACAGATTTTTTAAGGCATTTTGTTTGACCGCTATGTTTGCAGGTTTGCGCCCAGGCGAAGTTATTGGTTTAAGGTGGCGAGATATAGACTTTGAGAAAGGGACGTTGTCAGTCGTAAGAGGAATGACTGTAGAGCCTGAGTTTGACAGCGATGGTAATGTTATTGC
>CAMWMY010000206.1 GCA_947175465.1 uncultured Erysipelotrichaceae bacterium
GAATACAATAGAAAGAAGTATTTTATGAAGAAAAATTAAAATACTTTTATAATGAGATAAAAAGATATGTTCCATTATGATATTGCTTATAAAAAAGGAGGATCATCATTTGATAGATATCTTTATAATTGCTATTGTAATTCTTGTTCTTATTTATCTTGCTATAAAAACAAGTGGAAAAGGAAAATGTGCAGGCTGTCATAAACATTGTGCACATTGTGGAATAAAAACTTCTTTTTATGAGGAATATAAAAAAGATCAAAAAGAGATGAAAGATAAGTTAAAAAATGAATAATGAAAGGAATCCCTATAGAGGAAGTAAAGCGCTACTTCTTTAATTTATAGGGATTTTTCATATATGTGATACTTATAAAAATTAAAAAGAAAACTCTTCATGCTCATCTAATATTTGAAAATATTTTTTAAAAGAATAGGGGTATAAATGTCTATACAGAGAAAAAGAAGACTCATACACATAGATAAGTGAGGGGGAATATCATGCATAGCTTAACGAAACTGATAGGGAATACTCCTATTTATCAAATAGAGAATACTAATGTTTACATCAAATTAGAAAAATTTAATCCTGGGGGAAGTATTAAAGATCGTAGTATCGTCGCTATGATAGAGAAAGCATTGCAGCAAGGAGATATAAAAGAAGATACTGTGTTGGTAGAGGCAGTTACAGGAAATATAGGTGTTTCTTTAGCATTATGGGGTGCTATTTATAAAATTCCTGTTATCGTTATTGCTCCAGATACAATTCAAAGTGAAAAAAGAAAACTAATACAACTTTATGGTGCACAATTAATTTTGACTAGAGGTTCAAAAGGAATGCAGGGAGCAATAGAGAAAATGGAAGAGCTTTTGCAACAAGATAAGCGCTATTTTTCTTTACGCCCATTTGATAATAAAGCTAATATAAATATTCATTATGAAACAACGGGAAGTGAAATTTTAGAAACCATTCCTAATATTGATATTTTTGTTACATGCATAGAGACAGCTGGAAGTTTTGGAGGAATATCGAAACGTTTAAAGGAATATAAAAAAGACATTAGATGTATTTTAGGAGAACCAGAAAATTGTTCAGTGGTTAGTGGACATCTAGCTGGAAAGCATACAATTGAAGGAATTGGAGTAGGATTTATTCCATCTATATTAGATGATTATGTTATTGATGATATTATGCTTGTTTCTGAAAAGGATGCTTTAAAGGAAACAATCTCATTTATTAAAGAGACAGGTATTATGATTGGCTTATCATCTGGTGCTAACATCGCTCTTGCAAAACGATTAGCTGGCTATTATCCTCAAAAAAAGATTGTCACAATTGCACCTGATGGAGGTGATAGCATTCTTTCTTTTTTAGAATAAGAAATGAAATAGTTAAAAATAAAAAGTAAGAAAAGAAAGGAAAAATATTTTTTATAAAACATAATGAAAAAGAAGATAAACCTATAAAAAAAAGTCAAAATAATGTATAATAAAAAAGTATATAGGAGTTGAAAATATGGAAAAGCAGTATGAATTTTATACAAAAAAAGGCAGTGCACGCCTCACTGCTCGTGATAAAAAAAAGTGTAGAAGGCAATTAGAAAAAGATTTTCAGGAATTAGGATGGGAAGTATCTTCTATAGATGGTAATAGTGGATTATATAAAGTTAAAAATCTATTTGTAGGAAATATGAAATCAGCTAAAGTAGTGATTACAGTCCCTTATGATACACCACCAAAGGTTTATTGGCCAAATCCAAAGTATTATCCTTTGAATGGAAATCGTAGTAATTTAAAAGGGTTTCTTCCTTTATACGGTCCTGCCCTTATTATCTATGCTATTATTTTTATAATTTTTTCTTTTCAAAATCAAATTTTGTCAAATGAAATAATGAGATCATTATTTTCTGTTGGTGCTATGGTTATATTGATTTTTATGATGTATTACTTATTACATGGCTTTACCAATAGACATAATGCAACTAGAAATAGTGCTTCGATTATAGCAGCTTTAGAGATTGCTAAGTCATTATCTAAAGATGATAAAAGAAAAGTAGCATTTCTTTTTACAGACAAAAATATTCGTCGACATGCTGGGACTAAAGTAGCGATGGAAGAGTTTAAAAGTCAAGACAAAAATCCTACTATGATTGCTTTAAATTGCATTGGAACTGGAAAAGACATGGCTATAGGATATTTACCAAATTCGCGAAAAGTTGCGCAAGAGATTAACCGTAAATTAAAAGTACGTTTAAAACAAGTCCAAATTGATAATACTATGTGTATTCAATCATCTATGGAGCATTTTTCAAAAGCGGTGATGATTTCAGCAGGAACTTTTGATGATAAAAATGAATTGTGTGTAATAGGCACAGGGACAGGAAAAGATCGTCACATAGATGATGAAAATATAGCTAAAGTTGTGCAAATGATCATAACCTATATTCAAGCGATTTAGAGGTGGAAAATGAATATAAAAAGAATCATTCATTTTTTAAGAAGTAAACCTTTTATTATTGCTATTTTAATTTTTATACAGCTTATTTTCTTATTTTATCTTGTCTTTATATTAAATTTTAATTGAATACATCTCAATTATCTTTCATCTCTAGATACTTCATTTAGGAGGTACCACTGTTTTTTTAAAGACCTATTAGCACTAGGTGGCTGCTGGAAGATGGAGGGGCGATTTCTTCAGTGGTGTAGCCACTGATAAATAGCCTGTGCTTCTATGAGTAATCCTAATTAAATTAATTCATACACACAGACACACAACATAATAAACTATGCAATGT
>CAMWMY010000207.1 GCA_947175465.1 uncultured Erysipelotrichaceae bacterium
GTATTAATGGTTGGAAATCCTATGACTAACAAAAAAATGGAAAGACTTTTTATAGAGATTGTGGAAAAAAATGCCAGAGAACCGCTTTATGACCATCCTTGGAGATAGTTTATTTTGTCTGTCGTTTAGAGGGGACTCTAACCTTCGGTTGTTGGTCAACCTAATTGGGGGGTATTTTCTCTTCAAGTCTTTTTATTGATTTAAATTATTTATTAAAATTGATAGGTGAAATAAAAGATAAGTAAATCAGTAAATAAAAGCGTGGGCATTTTATAACTATATAAAAATAGATAAACAACAATAGTTTAGGAAGTAATTCGTTTTGCCGATGAAGAATTTTATAAAGGAAAGATGGTTGGGTGTGTTGTTGGGAGTGGTGTTTGTGGTGTCCGGTTTTGTAAAGGCGGTTGATCCGGTGGGGTTGTCGTATAAGATGGAGGAGTATTTGGGGATGTTCCAACTTGCGGATTGGAGGGGGCTTTCTGTGACTTTTGCCATACTCCTTTGTGCCGCCGAGATGACTTTGGGATTGTTGCTGTTATTGCGCTTGTGGAATAGGGTGACGGCTGTGGCGGTGACTGTTTTTATCTTCGGATTTACGATACTGACTTATTTGATTTATACCGACCCGTATGGCGGTATACATGAATGCGGCTGTTTTGGCGACGCGATTCATCTTTCCAACGGGGCTACTTTCGCAAAGAATATATTTTTGCTTGCGGTGGCCGGACTTCATTTGTGGAATGTTTTCAGACAGGCTGAACATCATTTTGATTATCGGCAGGTGGGAGTGACTGTCGGAGTGCTGGTGGTGGCGTTCTTCGTGCCGCTTTATGCTTATTTTTATTTGCCGCCCATTGATTTTTTACCTTATCATGTGGGGACGGTAATGGAGGAAGAGAGTGCGATTCATCTTTATGATTCCGATTTGAATGATGTCACGGAGAACGTATTTGCCGCCGGAAAACCGGCTTATATGATTGGGATAAGGAAAAAAATCACACCGGAAGCCGGTGGTAAACTCGCCGCGTTGTACAAGGCGTACCGGGAGGGAACGATTAATCTGTTTGCCGCGGCTTCCCGAAATGGGATTACTGTGCCGGGGTATGACGATATTCCGGTGTATTTTATGGATGACGTGGCGTTGAAATCCATATTGAGGACTTCTGCCGGGGTGGTGGCCTTTACAGCCGGGCGGTGCATAGGAGGTAAATGGAATTTGTTATATACGCCTTATCGTTTTGAGGGAGGATATGGGGAGGAACTGAGCGGTGAACGGTTGAAGAGAGCGGCGTTTTTCGGAGTGTTGGCGGTTATGGTTGTGTTGTTGTTTTATGGACGTAAAAAAATAAAGAAATAAAAAAGGAATCGACAAAAATTTGCAACCTTTGAACAACTCTGTGATTCGTTTTTTGTAGAAAATGTATCCATCTTTGTGACGAGATGAACAGTGGCGAAGGATTAATCAATAATAAAAAAAGCAAATAACCAACAGAAAGTAGTGAAATTAATTTGAACGGAACGGATGAAAAAAGTAACCTTTCCATCCGTGACTTTATCGAAACAAGGTTTTGAATCAAGTCGAAATAGAAAGGACTACAAGAAAAAAACAAACAAAAATAGCGAAAGGTGAGCGCAAAACCAACAAACTTGTTTGATAGATTTTGCCGAACCGCTTCCTATTTTATTTTAAAATAACGAAAAGAGGAATCGACAAGTTATAAAAACAATGAAAATTATGAAGAAAGTAAAAATTTTAGTTGCATCAGTATTGTTCTGTGCAATGGGGTATACTGGGTATACCGCTCATGAGAAAATGAGCATGTCGGAAGCTGAAAGATTTATGAAAACGAACATTGAGGCATTGACTCGCGATGAACCTGGTGGAGGGGGGGATTTCCGTTATCCGAAGAAAGATGGCGATGCAAAATTCTGTACATTATATGTTTATACTAAAGGTAGTGTTGTGATAAAGAGAACGACTGAAGATCCTGGATTGGAAGCAAGTGGAGAGTATACTAAATCAACAATTCGGGGATTAGAAGACAGATGTCCTATTAAAGACGGAAATGGATGTAATCCATACTCCTGTCAAGAAGTACCATATTAGAGTATAAACATGAAAACTACAAGACTGTTGTATGTAATAATCTCGAATTGTGATAATTGTGACAGACAGCAGTCTTGTAAAAATAAAGATTGTAACACGTCAAACTATGAAAATATCTGAAATCATATTTATATTTTTTTCTATATGTTCCTGTACAAATGCGACATTGAATACGGAAAACTGCAAAACAATAAATATTGATGTTGCTAAATCAATAACGTTTTTTGATGCGGACAAATTGCTGGATACGATGGAACATGAGATTATAGTACTTGATACTGCGAATAATAGTATTATTGGACACATAAATAAATTGTCCGTTGTGGGTGATAACATGTATATCTGGGATAGAGATAATAAAGTAATTTTTATATATAGTTCAAATGGAAAATATTTAGCAAGAATAGCTTCCCAAGGAAGAGCTAAAAACGAGTATGTCGATATAGATGATTTTTATGTATCGAAGAATAGAATTTATATTTTAGATAATGCAACTATGAGGCTGTTAGAATATGACATAATGGGCAAGTATATTAAAACATTGGATATTTCTATGTATTGGGCTAATGGTGTGTTCTCTATAAATGATATGATTTATTTGATAAATTATTCGAGTAAAACAGATAATGGGCAATATCATATTTTCAAAATAGATAATGACGGAAATTTAAAAGATAAATA
>CAMWMY010000208.1 GCA_947175465.1 uncultured Erysipelotrichaceae bacterium
TACTCCATACAAAATTATTATAGATTCAAAGAGTTGTTCTTTGTTTTGTGGATCATGATAATAGCACATAAAAACGTTTAATTATATCTGATATATCACACTTTATCTTAGGAATATCACTATGAGTAATATTGCAAACAACTATTGGAAATTTTATAATAAAGATTTGCCGCTAAATGTTATGGTTATAGGAAACAGTGTATGTGACAGCAGCTATCATGTTAAACGCAGAAAATCACATATAATAGCAATCGAATATATAAAAAAAGGCAGTCAAACTCTGTTTATAAATTCAAAAGAATATCAATCAGAAAAAAATTCTGCCATACTCCTTACAAAAAACAGCAATCACGAATATTTCTGTGACAGCGAAATTCCATTAGAGAAGGAATGGATAGTATTTGACGGAGAATTAGCAGAATACTTTGTTAAAACCTATGTTTCGGAAAATGAATACTGCTTTAAAGACTGTAATCTTCTTCATTTTTTCGAAGAAATAAACAGAATAAAAAAGCATAGTGAAAATGATTACGAAAAGCTCACTGATAATATCGCTGTCATTCTGCACAAAATGTTTATACAGATAAAAAATTCCCAGCGAAAAAACGATAGCACTATCCCGGAACAAATACAGCACTACCTTGACGAGAATATAGAAAAAAAGATATCCATAAATGATTTGTGTCAGACATTCAGCTATTCTAAAAATCAAATCATTAAAATGTTCAGGGATTACTATGGTGTAACTCCATATCATTATTTTCTGGAAAGAAAAATAGATATAGCTAAGCTATATCTATGCAACACCAAATATTCTATTAATGAAATATCCTGTATGCTTGCCTTTTCAGACCAAAACTATTTTTCAACACAATTCCGTCATATTACAGGTATGTCACCTGCGGAGTACAGAAAGCTTAATAACTAAAAAAGCAGTTCACAATGAACTGCTTTTATTTTTGCACATGAGAGGATACTGCTTTTTTTTAGCACGATAAAAAACTTTTCTATTTCTTCATTCTCCAATAAAACAGGAGCTTTATTGTTATAATGATGTGACCACTCTTTGTCCTCAAATTGCTTATCCCCAATTTTTATGAGCTTTGAATATCTTGGAATCAGATGAAAATGCAAATGAGGGTTAGGCTTCTCTTTCTTATATTCATCATTCATCAGGCAAGCCAAATTAAACAAATCGGCACCCACAGAACCTCTGATTATATTTTCAAGCTGCGCAGCAAGATTTTTAAAAGCTATCCATTCATGATCAGTTAAATCGGATATATCCCTGCAATGACGTCTGCAAACAATAATACATCTGCCGATATAATTTTGCTTATCAGCCAAATATACATCCCAGTAATCATTTTGATATAAAAAATATTTCCTGTCATTTTCTGATAAATTACAAAATTCACATTTCATAATTACATCCTCTTTACTGTTGATATTGGTCATAGAACAAGTCAGTTCCAACTAAATTATAGAATACATAATTTCCAATTACTAAAGTAATAAAATCCTCTCTTTAAAAACCATAATTTGAAGCGGGAATGCTTATATTTGACTCTGTATGGTGGCTGCAGGAGTTGGATACAACTCGAATAAATCTTCCGAAATTATGTTATTTCAGAGTATTTTATTACATACAAGCTGCCAATTTATAAATAACGTTCCACAACATCTTTTATCCTTATAATATCGCCTGAAGAATCCTTAAATCCAACAGACAATACAGATATATGAAAAGAATTCTTTATATATATTGCTTTCATCACTACAAGTTCGTCATTTTCAAATATATCTTCAATGCTGACAAGCTCTCTGCTTTCCCCAAAGTACATATTGTCACTCCTATATGTTATTCATTTAAAAGCTATGTATTACTGTTTTTAGTAAAAAACACCTAATACACAATCAATCATCTATATATTTCCATATAAAAACCATTGGAATATATGCTGCTGTAAATGCAGCAAAGATAGCAGAGATTATTGTTCCTAAGTCATCTAATAAAAAGTTCAGATTAAAATTCAATGATACAACAGCAATTTCAAAATTCTTGTAAGAGTCTGAAATTTGCATATGACTGCCCTCTTTAGACAATTCAATTCTAATTAGAATTATTTCCCCCATAGTAACAAACGACACAAATATTTGTCAATAAAAATGCAAAACAGCATAGTTTTTTGACAAAAAACTATTAAAAAAATAAAAAATGTCCTCTATTCACAAGAGCTGAGGATTGATTTTTTATGTATTAAGCGTTTGTAACGATTCCCTTTTTGACAAAACAAACCTTATCTCAACTTTTACCAGATGGGCTTAGAAGATTTTTTATTCAGCAGCTGCGCTATCATTAGATGCACTTGAATATCCAATGTAAAAAGGCATCGACGATTGTTTAACAAATGTACTAAGCAAATAAAGTGTCATACAAACTGTTAGACAACAGCAAAAAAATAACAGAGCCAAACATAAAAATTTGGCTCTGTTACAATGGTTGCGGGAGTAAGACTCGAACTTACGACCTTCGGGTTATGAGCCCGACGAGCTACCAACTGCTCCATCCCGCGATATTTAATTCAACTGCGTTGTGCTCTATATTATAGCACAAAAAATTATATTGTCAATAGGAATTTGTATAATATTCAAAAAAAATATAAAACTAAATTTAACAAATAGTTTGGTGATTTGATGAAAAGTGATGAAATATTTACCCTTTCGCTAGATATCGGAGAATCAATCATACGATGCGTCGGAGAAGTACACCGCTGACTCTGAAACA
>CAMWMY010000209.1 GCA_947175465.1 uncultured Erysipelotrichaceae bacterium
ATTCACCTTTTTGGGAATCTTGGTTACTATGAGGTCCTCAAATGTTGGAAATGATACAGAAACGTATAGAAATTTATTTGATGATATTGCTTATTGTTCTTCTGATATTTCAGAGTTTTTGTTGAGATATGAAATAGGGTATATATATTTAAATAAGTTTGTGTCACTTTTTTGTAAGCATACTCAAGCTATTATTATTGTCGTAGGTGTAATTACAACAGTTGGATTTTATAGTTTCATTAATAAATATTCTAAGATGAAATTTCTTAGTATATTTATGTTTGTACTATTGAGGTATTTTGATCAAAGTATGAATACATTGAGACAGACCATTGCCTTAGTGTTATTATTATACGCTTATAAGTACATTGAAAATAAAAATATTATTCTATTTTCAATATTTGTTCTGTTAGCGTTTACTTTTCACAATACAGCTATCATATTTTTATTAAGTTGGTTTATTGTTAAGCTATTGTTTTCTACTAGGAATATTGGTTTTTTGTTGGGAGGTTTTCTTCTTTTATATATTGGATTTGATCTCATGTTTTCATTCTTAGTTTCTACTTTTCCTGTCTATTCTTACTATGTTGATGGAAAATACTTTGGAGAAACACGTATTGCTTCTATTTTAAATGCTTTTGTAATAACTTGTTTTATAATACTATCTCTATTTGTTCGGAGGTCTGTTGGATTACATTTATATCGAAAATCAGGATGCGAGAAAATGTTAATGTTAGTTTTTGTAGGTCTTCTTATAACGATCTTGTCTTTCAAATTTAATTTGTTTGATAGAATTTCTATATATTGTAATGTTTTTATGATTATTCTAATACCCAATACAATATCATTAATAAAGAATAATCAAGTGCGTTTGTTTTTGCAGGTGTTGATTATATTTTCTTTATCAGTTTATTATTTCTGCATAATCACATATCGTCCAGAATGGAATAGAATTTATCCGTATACTTTTTTTTAGAATAAAATGAAGCCTATTAGAGTATTACAGATTGTTTCCTCTTTGAATAGAGGAAGTGGGATCATGGGAATTATCATGAATTTATATAAGCATATAGATCGTGATAAAGTTCAATTTGATTTCTTGTATTTTGTGGAATATCCTTCTTCGTATAAAGAAGAAATACAGGATTTAGGTGGCGAAGTTTTTTATATACCAATGCTTAATGCATTCAATTTTATGCAATTTCGGAAAAGTATAATTGACTTTTTTCAAAAGCAAATAGGAATGTATAAGGTACTTCATTTGCATGAGATTTTATTGGGATTTATCATTCTGCCATTGGCTAAACGTTATGGAATTAATACGCGTATTGTGCATAGTCACAATTCAGAACCTTCTGATAAGAAGATTAAAAATTGGCGTAATAGGTTACTATGTTTGCCATTGAAAACATATGCGACGGATTTTTTTGCTTGTTCCCGTAAAGCTGGAATTTTTCTTTATGGAGAAAATTTTATGGATAAAGTTGTTTTGATAAATAATGCGGTGGATAGTGAAAAATATGCGTATAATCCTTTGCTTAGAGAAGAACTACGACAAGAATTAAAATTGGGAAATAAGTTTGTTGTTGGTCATATAGGACGCTTTTGTAATCAGAAAAATCATTTGTTTTTATTGAAAGTTTTTACAATGCTTCAAAGGGAAAAAAATGATTCATGTCTGTTGCTGGTTGGGGACGGTGAACAACGAAATTCTATTGAAAAAGAAGTCGATAGGTTGGGATTAACCTCTAATGTTGTATTTCTGGGTATTCGTTCTGATATTGATAAAATACTTCAAGTTATGGATGTGTTTGTTTTACCTTCTTTGTTTGAAGGATTACCTGTTGTCGGTGTGGAGGCACAAGCGGCAGGACTCCCTTGTGTTATTTCTGACTCTATTACTCAAGAAATGAAAATAACGGATGATGTGTATTTTTTAAGTTTACAAAATAGTATTGATGAATGGATTGAAATGATTTTGTATGCGAAAAATCATTGTACAAGGAAAAATACTGCATGTATTATTAAAAGTAAGGGATATGATATTGATGCTCAAGCAAAAAGAATAGAGAATTTTTATAGAATAAGAACAAAAGAATAGAATAACTCATGCAATATACAGAAGACGATTTGAAGTTGCTGAAAAAGCACATCTTATTGATAGTAAGTGAAGTAAAACGGGTATGTGATGAAGAACATATTCCTTATTTTATCATAGGAGGTACTGCTTTGGGAGCAGTGCGACATGGTGGTTTTATTCCTTGGGATGATGATTTTGATATAGGTATGTTGCGCGATGATTATGAACGTTTTTTAGAAGTTGCTCCTCTGAAATTGTCCAAATTTTATTTTCTCCAATGCTATAAAACGGATCCTAATACTCCGTTCTATTTTGCAAAAGTGCGTATGAATGATACGTTGTTTGTGGAGAAATATTGTGGTAAAATTTCTATGCATCAAGGTATTTATATTGATATATTTCCTTATGATAATCTTCCAATAACTTTGGCTGAAAGAAAAAAGCAATTACGTAAAGTCATTTTGTATTCGGAGTTATTTATAGCAAAATCTACATTAGGTCTCTTTTTTACAGAGAAAAAGAATTTACGCTTTTGGACTAAGAAATTATTAAGAACAGTTCTTCATTATATGCTGGTTCCTATTTCTAAAAAATGTCTATTCGAAATATTAGATAGGGAAAATCGGCGATATAATTCTTTTGATACATCTGAGGTCTCTTATATAAAATATCCCTTTTTAAAAATTAAAAAGGAATATGT
>CAMWMY010000210.1 GCA_947175465.1 uncultured Erysipelotrichaceae bacterium
GTGTTATGCTATGTGGTTATTTATACCAAATGGAAACTTCAAAGGCATATGATCTTATTCATTCATATCAAATAAATAAAGTTTTGCGTATTCCTGAAGGGGTAAGCGTTGATAAGAGTTTACTTCATATTTTGGAAGAAATGGCTGATAAACATGGAGTTATAATAGAAAAAATGATCACAACAATCGAAGGTCAACGTCTTATCAAAAACCATTATACGAATATGAAGAAGGACAAGTTGAACCAAATATTTCATGCTCTTAAATGGGAGAATACAGAGTCTTCTTCCTATAAGGTTTCTACTTTACAAGAAGATGGTTATGATGGGTATATAAAAGATTTCTTAAAAAATGATTATCATCGCTATTTCACATTGGATGTTTTAAGTAGTGAAAGCTATCTTGGTGGGAGTTATACAATACTAGCAGATGATGAGCATACTATACAATCTTTTTACCAAGAACTAGCGACTTTCATGGGAGTGGAAGAAAGTACCTTATATGGTGGAGTTCAAGAAAGTATCTTTCCTTATAGCTTTGTGCTTAGTGCTTACTTTATCGTAATTTGTATATTATTTTTTATGGTATTTTTATTTGTAACTTTTGATACGTACAATAAGAGTAAACGTTTTGGTATTTATAAATTATGTGGTTATACGACACTTGATATTTTACAAGTACAATGGAAAAAAGATGCTATGTTTTATATATCTTTTTTAGCTATCATCAGTGCTATTTTATTATGTATACCACAAGTAACATTGCCTTTTTTCCTACTTGTCTTCTTAATGATTGTAGGGATCGCAATAGTGAATGCTTTTTTACATTGTATGATAGTGAAGTTTATGATAAAAAAAGTGAAGTATCATGATCTATTGAAAAACAAGTCATTAACCAAAACCATGAGCCATGTGGCTATTATCTTTAAATCTGTTAGTGTAGGTATTTTATCTTTAGGATTTGTATTTGCGAGTATGTTTTTTACTTTGACGAAAGCCCAGGTAGATCGCCTTGAACAATTTTCCAAGTATGCTAATTATGGTTTCTTTGAAGGCTTTGATATTGGAGAAGATCAAAGTGAGATGATGAATGGAAAAGAGAGTAAACTTTTACAAGGTGGTTTAAAGCTATATAAAGAATTGTATCATCAAGGAGTGTTGTATGCGGATTTTGGTGATTTTAAGGAAGATGTACAAAAGTATAATGATTTGTATATAGCGAATGTAGATACGAATTATATAGAAGAGTTTGCGTTGTTTACACCAGAAGGAGATAAGATAGCGATAGATACAAATAGTCCTAAGTATTACTATTTAATTCCAACTTCAAAAAGAGATAAAGTAGAGGCTATTCAATCTTATGTAAATACAGTATATCCAGGAGCCCAAGTAGTATATATGGAATATGCAGATAAAAAGCTTCCAACATTAAATCCTAATATAGGAGTGGATACTGCTTTTATGATAGATGCACCTATTTTAAAAGTCATTACATTAGAAAATGCAACTGTTGAAGATATCTTAGCTTTTGGAGGCTATTATGATACACCTCTTAAATTGAAAGTAAAAGAGTCGAAGGAAGCGATGTTTCAAAAGCTATTGCCTTTGTTAGAGAAATATGGTTTACAAGATAATTTAAGTATTAAAAATTTAGTAACTTACGATGATTTATTTGGACAAGAGATTCAAGGGAAAAAGGAACAATTATCGATGTTAGTAACCGCATTAGCCGTATTATTTTTAGTAATTGTGTGTATTTCTTTTCAAGGGATTGTTTTGTATTTGAAAGGGCATGCGAAAGAGATTGCGGTAAAGAGGTTTATTGGGACTTCACCAATGACTATTTTTATGAAATTCTTATTGGAAAATATAATAATTATGGTTTTATGGTTTATAGTAGTAGGCATAATCTTTAAAGATCAAATTTATATATCGACATATCTTCCATTTACGATAGGAATGATCATGCTTGATATAGCGATTATAAGTATGACGATAAAGATGAAGCTACGTTCATTTATCATTACAACATTAAAAGGAGACCAATTATGATAGAAATAAAAAAGGTTACCAAAGCTTATGGGAATAAAGTTGTGTTAGATAAGCTTTCTTATACATTTGAAGATGGCAAGATGATTGGTGTATATGGAGAAAGTGGTTGTGGGAAAAGTACACTTTTAAATATATTGGGATTGTTAGATAAAGAGTATGAAGGAGAAGTTATCATCAATGGTATAGCTACAAAAAAGTTAAAAAATAAAGATATAGATAAACTAGTTAGAGAGCAAATTAATTATTTGTTTCAAAATTATGCTTTAATTGATGATATGAGTGTAGAAGAAAATTTAATGATCGTTTTAAAGCATCAAAAATTATCGAAACGTGAGAAAGGTGAGAGAATAAAGCAAGTGTTAGAAGAAGTATCGATTTTACCTCTTTTGAAAAATAAAGTATATACATTATCTGGAGGGGAACAGCAACGTGTTGCCTTGGCAAGAATTATGTTGAAAGAGGGAAATATTATTCTTGCGGATGAGCCAACAGGGAACTTAGATGTGAATAATCGTGATGTAGTATTATCGATTTTGAAAAAGTTAAAACAAAATGGTGCTACCGTTATTCTTGTATCGCATGATCATAGTTTATTAGAAGAATGTGATGCGTTAGTGAATCTATAAATAAAGATAGAAATATGAAAAAGTCATGTCAATCGAAATTGAAAATGTCCCAAAAATAATTAAACATTAGCACCAGAATT
>CAMWMY010000211.1 GCA_947175465.1 uncultured Erysipelotrichaceae bacterium
GAATATGTGAAATAGTGCATTTCTTTATCTGCATCTGGGTTAGGGTCAGAAGTAGATTTAATAAGAGTTAATCTCATATTACCTTCTTTAATGTCGTGTCCATATTTACAATCATTAAGCATAGAAACACCAAAGCCTTCTTCTGAAAGGTCTGCCCATTTATGTCCACAAACTTCAAAGCTTGCAACGTCCCAGCTTGTGTTGTTGTGAGTATTTCTTTTAACATTACCATATTGTATTTCATAAGTAGCTTCGCTAGTATTAACATCAATAGGGAATGCCACTTTAACTAAAACATCTTTTTCTTTCCAATCAACAACATTTTCAAAATCAACTCTGTCTATATCTTTATATATGTGCATATATTGAATTACAGTAGAATCTAAAAATTTTCTTTCTATTTTTAATGTGCTTCTAACAGGGCCATTTTCAACAACTTCTGCTTTTTGTAAATCATCAATTTTCCACATTTTTTCTTTATAATAAATGTCAATATCCCAGTTATCAAAACACATTGGCTTATCTTCAAACGCTTGTAATTCGTTACCAATAGCACCATTTTTCAATAACTCTCTGTTTGCTCTTTTATCAACAAATGAAACAATTTGAGCTTTATCATCAAATTTAATAGTAAAGAAATCATTTTCAGCAACTTTGCTATCTAATTTAACTGTGCTTTCAAATGTTTTTGTAGCTTCAATAATTTTAAATGCTTTATGCCCATTTGCAGGAACATTTTTAGCAAAGAAAATATATTCTCCTGTTGATAATTTTTGGCAAGGTAATTCTGTGCCATCTTCATCTAAAACTGCTACATTGTTAAATCCTTCTGCATTAAATTTAACAATATCATTTCTTTCAAAGCCTAATGTATTTAATACAACAACACTTTTGTCTTTTAAATTAATATTAGATACAATACAGTCTTTAGTTTCCTTCGCCATTTTATCAGCTTTATCTAAAAGCTCTTTATATTCAACCTCTGTTACATCATATACTTCTTTAATAGATGAACCAGGTATAATATCGTGGAATTGATTTAATAATACAATTTCCCAAGAATCATTAATTTCTTTTTGAGGGTATTCTTTTCCAAGTAACATAGCAAGAGAGCTCATTTTTTCAATAGCAGTATACATATTTTCGCATTTTCTGTTATCTCTTTTGTTTCTTGCCATAGAAGTATAAGTTCCCCTGTGGTATTCAAGATATAATTCGCCTATCCATTTTTTAAGCTTGTTATTCCCCTCAACTTTTTTCTCAAGTCTTTTAAAATAATCAAGGGCAGTTCCCATTTTAACTTTAGGAGCACCAGGAATACCTTTTGCAAATCTTCTTGCATTTTCAAGCATTTCTAAAGTAGCGCCACCGCCACCATCTCCCCAACCAAATGAAATTAATACATCATCATTAATATTTTTGTTTTGGTATCTTCTCCAAGCTCCCATAACTGCGTCTGCTTGAATATGTCCATTATATGTTGTATTAAATGATGTTTTAGGCTCTCCAGGGTTAGTTGCAGTAATAAAGTGTGTAAATATTTCAGAACCATCTATTCCTTGCCACATAAAAGTATCATTAGGAATTTTATTAAATTGGTTCCAAGAAATTTTTGTTGTCATAAAATAATTTATATCAGATTTTTTAAGAATTTGAGGTAATGCCGCAGAATATCCAAAAACATCTGGTAACCATAAAATTTCATTATCTACATTAAATTCTTGTTTAAAAAATCTTTTTCCGTGTAAAATTTGTCTAACTAAAGATTCACCAGATGTAACATTACAGTCAGATTCAAGCCACATAGCACCTTCAGTTTCCCAAACTCCTGCTTTAACCTTTTCTTTAACTTTTTCATAAACTTTTGGGTGGTCTTCTTTTAAAAATTTATATAATTGTGGTTGAGAAGACATAAATATATATTCAGGGTATTCTTCCATAAGCTTTAATACAGTAGAAAAGCTTCTAGCAACTTTTTCTCTTGTTTGAGCAACAGTCCAAAGCCAAGCAACATCAATATGTGTATGTCCAACACAAGTAGCTATGCAATCATCGTGTCCACAAAATTCTCCATAAAATTTTGTATTTAAAAATTCATTAGCTTTTTTAACACTTTCATCATAAAGCTCTGTTTTAGGCTTTCTTAAATCAATTAAATTACAAGCTTCATTTAAAAGTGTAATCATATCAATTCTTCTTTTGTCATTAGGGTCTAATTCTTTGCAAACTTCAACAGGCACTCTAAGGTTAAAATATAATTCACGAGAAGCCATATCAATAACAACTAATTTTCCGTGTAATGTTGCAAGCTTATCAGCAAGCATACCTGCATATGCGTGTAAATCTATTTCATATTTTGTTCCTGCAACAGCATTGTGAGTAAGTATTACTTCTCTATGGTTCATATCCAATCCTTGAATATGCTCTCCATTAACATAAATAATAAATTGAGGGTTTGTAGCGTCCCAACCTTCATTAAATGTATGGAAATTTAAAGCAATTGTTTGCCCTTCAAATTCTTTAGGCACTTCAACAGAACATTTAAACCAGCCGTGCTTATCTTTTCCACCCCATAAATCACCTGTTTTAAATTCTCTAAATTCACTATCAGGAACATTTTTAATATTGTCTATATTGTGGTAGTTTCCATCAATATATTTGTAATTTTCTAAAGAAATTTCATTTCTATAAACATTTTTCCCAATCCAGTCATAAGTTTTTTGTATTCTTTCTAATAAATAATGC
>CAMWMY010000212.1 GCA_947175465.1 uncultured Erysipelotrichaceae bacterium
ATATATGGAAAATCAAACATTCAAACAAAAAATAAAAAAAGAAATTTTTGATTTAATAAAAATTTTTGTTATTTGTTTTGTTAGTGTATATTTATTGACTACCTTTTTAATTAAACCTGTGCGTGTAGAAGGAAATAGTATGTATCCAACACTTATTGATGGTGAAATTGGATTAACCAATGTATTTGCGGCTAAATTTATGGATATTAATCGTTATGATGTCGTAATTGCTCATAATGAAGAAGAGGATGAGTATTGGGTAAAGCGTGTTATTGGAGTCCCTCATGATACATTATATGTGAAAGATGATAAGTTATATATTAATGGAGAGGAACAAGAAGAGCGTTTTTTAAACGAAGAATATGTACACTCTTTTCAAAAGAATGGTGTTTTCACAGATGATTTTGGACCTATTACTTTACAAGGTGATGAGTATTTTTTAATGGGAGATAATCGACCAAAATCGAAAGATTCAAGACAGCATGGAGTTTTTAAGCGAAATGATATTACGGGAAAAGGAATTTTTATTTTATTTCCATTTGATAAAATAAAAGTGGTAAATTAGAAATATAAGGTAATACTATGAAAAAATCGAAGATAGAAATGAATACAAAAAGAGAAAATATACTTATCGAATGTCTTGATTGGCTACGGCTATTATTAATTTCTTTATTAATTGCTTATCTTATTCCTATTTTTCTTTTACGTCCCCTTCAAGTAGATGGATCGAGTATGTATCCAACATTAGAAGATAAAGAGCTTGTTTTATCAAATATTTTTTCTAATTTAACATCTCCTATTGAGCGGTTTGATGTTGTTGTTGTAAAGGAACCGAAAAGTGGTGACTTATGGGTGAAAAGAGTAATTGCTCTTCCAGGAGAAAAAGTAGAAGTTAAACAAGAAAAATTATATATTAATGGACAATATGTTGAAGAACCTTTTTTGAATCAAGAATATGTAAAATCACAAATTCAAAAAGAAGGCTTTTTTTCAAAAGATGTTAAGGCAGTTACATTAAAAGAAAATGAATATTTTTTAATGGGAGATAATCGGAGTAATTCTTTAGACTCTAGGACAAGAGGTCCTTTTAAAAGAGAGGAAATTATTGGAAAACATATTTATGTGTTATATCCATTTTCAAAGATAAGGATGGTTCTTAATGGAAATGAAAGATGATATTTATATTCAGTGGTATCCTGGCCATATGACAAAGGCTAAACGGGAGATGCAAGAAAAATTAAAAATGGTGGATATGGTTATAGAGCTTCGAGATGCAAGAGTTCCTAATGCCAGTAAAAATCCTATGTTGGAAGAAATTATCCAGCAAAAACCTCGATTAATTATTTTATCTAAAAAAGATAAAGCTAATGCTTTTATGACAACCCGTTGGATAGAAAAATTAAGAAATGCGCACACTCGTGTTTTAGCAATAAATATTTTACAAGATTCTTTTCATACGCAGGTGATTGAGGAAAGTCAGGAATTAATGAAAGAAAAGATAGCGAAAATGATACGAAGAGGAATACGGCCAAGAGCTATTCGTGCAATGGTTGTAGGGATTCCTAACGTTGGAAAGTCGACTTTTATCAATCGAATAGCTAGAAAAAAAGTTGCACAAACAGGGGATCGACCAGGAGTGACAAGGTCTTTACAGTGGGTAAAAGTAAATCAAGCATTGGAGTTATTAGATACACCAGGAGTATTGTGGCCAAAGTTTGAAGATCCTCAAGTTGGTGTACTTCTTGCAGTTACAGGAGCTATTAGAGATGAGGTTTTACCGCTAGAAGAAATTAGTGTATGGGCCATGCGATATTTAATCAGCAAGTATCCACAACAAATTTGTGATCGCTACCATATAGAAGTCGAAGACGATCCTTATGAAATGTTTAAAAAGATAGCTGAAAAACGTTGTTTTTTCTTAGAAAATCAAAAGTTAGATCATAAGCGTGCAATGGAAACTTTTTTAAGAGAATTGCGTGATGATAAATTAGGATCAATTACATGGGAGGAGCTTTGTGAAGACAGCGAATGTGCATGAGATAGCATGGTGGAAAGAAGGAAAAAAACACATTGTTGGTATGGATGAAGCAGGAAGAGGGCCTATTGCTGGGCCTTTGGTCGTCGCAGGTGTGTGTTTTCCTCCTCATTATCAGCATGATGAAATATACGATTCTAAAAAAATAAGTGATAAGAAAAGGAAACAACTTTTACAAGAGATTGTGAAAGATGCTTTAGAATATCATATTTTGATTGTACCTGTTGAAGTAATCGATCAATGTAATATTTATCGTGCTACTCAAAATGCAATGCAAACTCTTTTATCTCGGTTCCAACATATAGATGCTGTATTAAGCGATGCAATGCCTTTACCAATGTGTAAAAAACCTGTACTTCCTTTAGTCAAAGGAGATCAAAAAAGTGTGAGTATTGCTGCAGCAAGTATTCTTGCTAAAGAGGTAAGAGATGGTATTATGAGAGGGTATGATTGCTTGTATCCTCTTTATGGATTTGCTAAACATAAAGGCTATCCTACTAAACAGCATCTTGAAATGCTACATATACATGGAGTTTTACCTATCTATAGAAAAAGTTATGCTCCTGTTGCCATGTTATCACAAATGACGCTTGATTTATAAAAAAGAGTATACCTTGATTCATTATGCATATATGTATATTATGTAAAATGTAAGGAAATAATTTGAATTCGTATATACTAAATGATATAATTACAAATGTGAAATAG
>CAMWMY010000213.1 GCA_947175465.1 uncultured Erysipelotrichaceae bacterium
CTTTTCTTTAAATAACAATACAATCACATAATTCCACTTATTTTTTATATATCTTTTTTTAAATTATCTGTATAATAGTACATAGAAAGGAAGATGATTATGTCTTTTTTAAAATCATTTAATATCGCATCGTTATTTAAATACGATCTTATCGATACTCTTATTATGTTATTCCTTATTATTGTTATCACAATATCACTATCTAAATTACTAAAAAAATTTATTTTGAAACATGCCAAAACAAATACCAAATTTATTCTTCGTATGAAATCCATTATTCTTTATACGATATCAGCTTATACTTGTTTAAGCTTATTTGTACCTTTTGATGCTATATTAACACCTATTCTTGCTAGTGGGGGGATTCTAGCTTTAATTTTTGGACTTGCAGCACAAGAAGCGATGGGAAACTTCGTCAATGGAGTTATGATTA
This sequence comes from uncultured Erysipelotrichaceae bacterium, assembly GCA_947175465.1. Lineage (GTDB taxonomy): Bacteria > Bacillota_I > Bacilli_A > Erysipelotrichales > Erysipelotrichaceae > CAMWMY01. The sequence continues at coordinate 434 of CAMWMY010000213.1, forward strand.
CCATGTTTAAACCCTTTAAAATTGGTGATTTAATTAAAATTAACAATGGTGAGCTCATCGGTACCGTATATGATATTTCTCTTCGTCATACAATTATTGAAACTTACGAAAATACCAAAATTATTATTCCAAATAGTCAAATGAATAAAGCTATTTTAGAAAATGTAAGTAGTGTAGAATCACATAAAGCAAACTTTCTTTATATTGGTATTAGTTATGAAAGTGATCTAAACAAGGCAATGAAAATTATGGAAGAAGAAATCATTGCACATCCTAATTTTTTAGATATTCGCTCGAAAGAGGAGCAAGAACAAAAACAAGTACCTGCTGTTATTATTCGGCTTATTGATTTTGCAGAGAGCTCTATGCAACTTCGTGCAACTGTATATTCAAAAAACAATGCAGAAGGATTTGCCATGTTATCAGATTTGCGTATTTCCATTAAGAAACGTTTTGATAAAGAAAATATTGAAATTCCTTATCCTCATTGCACAATCACATATAAATCACAAAAAAAATCGTAGCATTAACGTCTACGATTTTTCTTTTTTCTTCGATTTTCCCTTTTATTATCTTTTTCCCCACGTTTTGGTGTATGTTTACGATCTTTCTTTTTCCCTTTTTTTGAAGATCCTTCATCAAAGCTAACAGTTACTTGTTTTCCTTTAATATGACGCTCATTCAATCTCTCAATAATCTTTACAGCAACATTTTTATCCACATCTACTAATGTAAATGATTGACGGACATCAATATGTCCAATTACATTGGCGTGTACTTGACACTCTTCAATAATTGCACATACAATGTGCCCAGGTTTTACATTTACATTACGGCCGATATTAATTTTTAAAGTTGATGTTTCTACACCTTTTTTCATTTTTTTATCATTGATATCTTCAATATCAATAACTTCATATTTATAATTCATAGAAATAAGAGCACTTAAAATATTTTCAATTGCTAAACCTTCCGCTAATAATTCATTTGCAATTTCCATACTTTCTTGTGTAATTCCTTCATCACATGCTTTTCTTACATCTTGAATAAAAGCATTACGATGTGTACGCATCATTTCTTCATTTGTAGGTAATGGCATTTTCACAATATTCGTTTTTGTATAACGAATAATATCTTTAATAAACAATTTTTGTTTCTTTCCACTTATTAAAGTTAATGCCTTGCCTTTACGTCCTGCTCTTCCTGTTCTTCCTATACGGTGAATATAATATTCATTATCTTGTGGAATATCATAGTTAACAACTAAAGCGATATTATCCACATCAATTCCTCTAGCTGCTACATCTGTCGCAATTAAAATAGGATAGTTTCCACTTCGAAATTGTTCCATTACACGGGCACGAAACATTTGTTTCATATCTCCATGAATGCTAATTGCTTTGCAGCCTGCATTATTAAGTTCATCGCAAAGCTCATCTACCATTTTCTTCGTATTACAGAAAATCATACTTAAATCTGGTTGATAGTGATTTAATAAGACACGTAAAGCATTGGTTTTCTTTCCTTTTGGTACTTCATAATAAATTTGTTCTACGGTATCAATTGTACGCTGAGATGATTTGATTTCAATTTTAACAGGATTTTGTTGAAACTGTTTTGTAATTCGCATGATAGCATCTGGCATTGTTGCTGAAAATAAAATAGTTTGTGCATGACGATCTTCTGGGATAGATGTTAGAATTTGTTCGATATCTTCTTTAAATCCCATATTCAACATTTCATCTGCTTCATCTAATACAATCATATTTGTATGTACTAACTTTAACGTTTTACGATCTAAATGATCCATAATACGTCCTGGTGTTCCAACTACAATCCCACATCCACGCTTCAACAGCTGTATTTGACGATCAATAGGTTGTCCACCATAAATAGGCACTATTTTAACGCCTTCTTTATATTTCGAAAACTTGCGTAATTCTGTTGCTACCTGTGTGACAAGTTCTCTTGTAGGGCAAATAATCAATACTTGAGGATGTTTTCCACCTGCTACAATACTTTCAATCGCTGGGATTCCAAAAGCTGCTGTCTTTCCTGTTCCTGTATTTGAAAGCCCTAAAACATCTTCCCCTTTTAAAATAGCAGGAATTGCCTGCTCTTGAATTTTTGTTGCTTGCTCAAACCCCAACTCTTCAATTGCCCTTACAATCGGACTACTAATTTCTAATTCACTAAATTTTGTCATTCTATCCTTCTTTCTTTTATGTCCATTTTCATAACCTATTAATTCTAACATACAGAGCATTCAATCGTCAATTTTTATATAAAAACTACCTCTTAACTATTATG
>CAMWMY010000214.1 GCA_947175465.1 uncultured Erysipelotrichaceae bacterium
TATATATTCTTTCTATATATAAATAGTATTTCCTATTATTTCCAAATATCTTTAACCCTTTTTTCTTAGCAATACGACACATTGTGCCATAGCCCCTTCTTCTCTTCCTATAAAGCCTATTTTCTCTCCTCTTGTCGCTTTTATATTGATTTGATCACTTTCACAATGAAGTACTTTCATCATATTTTCTTTCATTTGTGGTATATAAGAAGCTAATTTAGGCTTTTCAGTTAATATAAGGCTATCTATATTTTGAATTTGATAGCCTTTTTCTTCCATCATATTATAGATTTGAGCTAAAAAATCTAATGAACATCTATTTTTATATTGCTTATCTGTATCTGGGAAATATTTCCCTAAATCTCCTAGAGCCAGTGCTCCTAAAATACTCTCTGCAATAGCATGTGTAAGAACATCTGCATCACTGTGTCCTCCTAATCCTTTTGTATGTGGAATTTCCACTCCTCCTAAAATTAACTTTCTCCCTTCCACAAATGGATGTATATCACTTGATTGCCCTATACGAAACATTTTTCTCACCTCTTTTTTCATTATATCATATATCTTTTTCTTTCTTTTATATTCAAAAAATATTTTATTACTTGCCATATAAAATATAATTTGTTATGATGATGTCATATAAGGGAGTAGTTTGCTCATAAGAGTCATTAAATCAACATAATGATCAAAGCGATCTGGTTTAATGTTAAAATAACGAGACTTATACGTATTTTTTTACGTATGAGTCTCTTTTTTATGGAGGTTCATCAAACATGAATATATTATCAATTTTAGGAATTGCTATAGGACTTAGTATGGATGCTGTAGCCGTATCAATGGCAAAAGGAATGTGCACCAAAAAATCTATTTTAAAAGCAGGGTTGAAATTAGGATTTTGGTTTGGGATTTTTCAAGCATTCATGCCTTTTTTAGGGTGGTCTATAGGAGTTTTCTTTCAAGATATTATTTTGGCTATTGATCATTGGATCGCTTTTGTCTTGTTATCTTATATTGGATATAAATTAATTGAGGATTCTATTCAGGAAGATCATGAGCATCAAAATGAAGATTTATCCATAAAAACACTTTTTATTTTAGCTATAGCTACAAGTATTGATGCTCTTACCGTAGGTGTGAGTTTTGCTTTTCTTGACGTTGATATTTTGCTTTCAATTACCATCATTGGAATTACGACTTTTATTTTAAGTATATTAGCAACCTATGTTGGGAAAAAAGTAGGAAGCTATGTCCAAAAATATACTGGTATTATTGGTGGAATAATTCTTATCCTCATCGGTTTAAAAATTCTTATTCAACACCTTTATTTTTAAAATTTATGTTAAACTATCATAAAAGGAGTTGATTATATGAAAGAACCATTAGCTTCTCGTATACGCCCCCGCTTATTAAACGAAGTTATAGGACAAAAACATTTAACAGGAGAAAATAAAATTTTACGTCGTTGTATTGAAGAAAAATATCTTTTTTCTATGATACTTCATGGCCCACCAGGCACTGGTAAAACAACTATTGCCACCGTCATTGCAAATGAATTACAACTCCCTTATAAATTTTTTCATGCTGTACATGGAACAAAGAAAGATTTAGATACTATTTTTCAAGAGGCTAAGCTCTATCCAGGGCTTATTTTAATTGTCGATGAAATTCATAGATTACATAAGGATAAACAAGATTTATTACTTTCTCATATTGAAAAAGGAACTATTTTCTTAATTGGGGCTACTACAGAAAATCCTTATCACTCCATTAATCCTGCTATTCGCTCAAGATGTCACTTATTAGAAATTAAATCATTTTCGCAAGATGAAATCAAAGAACTGCTTCAAAGAGCTTGTAGTCATGAAGGAGGTTTTGCGAAGAAAATTGAAATACAGGAAGAAGCAAGTGATTACATAGCAAGATTAGCCAATGGAGATATTCGCTTTGCCCTTAATATTTTAGAAGCTTGTGTTTTATTGAGCCCAGACAATATAATTCATGAACAAATTGTAAAAGACTATATAACTACTTCTAATTTAGGCATTCACCATCATGGAGATGCTTATTATGATGTTTTAAGCGCTTTTCAAAAATCAATTCGAGGAAGTGATGTTGATGCTGCATTATATTATTTGGGTATTCTAATTTTATCAAAAGATATGGAAGCAATTGAACGAAGATTACTTGTGACTGCTTATGAAGATATCGGTTTAGCAAATCCCGCTGCTGTTTCAAGATGTGTACAAGCGATTGATGCTGCTAAGCGTGTAGGTTTTCCAGAAGCTCGTATTCCATTAAGTGCTGCTGTTATTGATTTAACATTATCTCCAAAATCAAAATCTGCGGAAAATGCGATTGATCATGTTTTACAACATTTACAACAATCTTCTTATCAAATTCCTGAATATTTAAAATTAACACCTGTTCATTTGGAACAAGAAGATAAGTATGACTATGCAAGAAATGATTTATGGGATAAAATTCAATATCTCCCTGATGCAGTAAAAAACATACAGTTTTATCAGCCCACAAGCCATAGTGCTTATGAGAAAGTATTGGCTGAAAACCTAAAAAAGCTTCGCAAATATCCTCGAACAAAGCATCTCTCTTCTTTAAAACATAATATAAAATAATTATATTATAATCTTTTTTAAAGAAATGAAAAAAATGATACCACTAAGTCATCTTTTACTGCCCTTCAGTATCTCAATATTTTCATTATGGCATGTGT
>CAMWMY010000215.1 GCA_947175465.1 uncultured Erysipelotrichaceae bacterium
CTATAATATGCATACCCTTTCACAAGATGATTCTCATCACGATAAACACAAATATTTCGATTCTCTAAAAGCCCTTTACGCATAAAATTTTCATAATATGCGATATTACGCACACAATAGCCATCAAAATGCTTTGTAAATGCCTCATAAGTATCTAGTAAATCTTGTGCTGTAAAACTATGAGAAACACCACTTGTAGAAGGTATATGATCCAAATGTTTTCGTTGAATATAATAATGTTTATGATAATGAACTACTTCAAAGCCAAAAGGCTCATATAATTTAGGGTTAAAAGCCTCAATAAAAGTAATTAGATGGTTATGACTTGCTTCATCTAGAACACTTTGCATAAGCTCTCGCATATGTCCCCGTCTACGATAATCCACAAATGTTGCGACTCCAAGCAAATAAGAAGCTTCTAATTTTTTCCCAGAAAAAGCAATCACATGCTTTTCCATATGAATGCTTGCGATAATACGATGATCTTGTTCACATATAACACAAGTTCCTTGATCAAATAAATATTGAAAATAAAATTGTAAATAACTTTGTGCTTTATTAGGATATGTATGCTTCCATAACTCATATATATCCGCTTTATCTTGTTTTTGTGCATCTCTAATCATAATATCGCCCTTTTATTCTTCTCTTTCTTCAAACTCAACATCAATAACATCCCCATGTATAGAGTTATTAGCTCGATCATCATGAGATTGGTGATAAGAATACTCTTCATATGTATACATTTGTCGTCTTAATTTATATGCTTTAAAACACACGATAATCAGTAAAATCAAAATCAGAGGAAATAACAAAGGCAAAGCTACGATAAATAAGTAGATGCTAGCTACTATTAAGAAAAAATAACTGAATCGCATAACATAACCTCTCTTTCTTAAATATTATAATATAATTTTAAAAGACTGTGAACCATTATTGCAGGATATAAGATATTTATGCACAGTGATCCTTGGCAACCTCAACTTTTACCTTTTTACCTTTTACTTTTTGTAAAGCATTGCATACTTTCTGTCCTTTTCCATTTAAAATTTGCACATAAGAGTGATAGTCTTGAATTTGAATTGTCCCAATATCTTCAGCACATACCCCTTCAATTTCACAAAGAGCTCCTACAAAATCCTGAGGACGTGTTTTCTTCTTTTTTCCACTATTGATATATAACATCAAAATATCTTTATCTACGTACTCTTCTTTCTCTTTTTCTAAAAATAGCCTTCTTAAAGATTGCAATGCTTCTTCTAAAACTTCTACTTGTTGAAGAAGCTTCTTATCTTCTTGAGGAAGTGCTTCCCCTATATAAATCTCTACACGCTCTTTTCTTATTTTATCTTGTCTTGTCACAAAAGAAATAACCGTTCCCTTTTTTTCTTTTCTACCTGTTCTTCCCATACGATGAATATAACTTTCCACTTCCAATGGAAAATCATAATTGATGACATGGCTTATATCCATAATATCAATTCCTCTTGCGGCAACATCACTGGCAACTAAAAAACGTTTCTTTCCTTTTCGAAAAGCTTTTATATTTTCTATACGCTCCTCTTGAAGCATTCCCCCATGAAGTTTGCAGACACTTAGATCAAATTCTTCTAAATACATATATAAGTCTTCTACATTTTCTTGTGTACGTACAAAAAGAATTGCTGCCATAGGCCTTTCTTTCACAAGAAGTTTCATCAAGAGATCTTTCTTTTCTTGTTCTTGTACATGATAAATCCCATGTTCGATATTGGAAGGAACTTCTCCTTCTTTTTGTATTTCAATCATGTTGGCATCTTGCATATACGTTTTAGCAAGCTCTTGTATTTCACTAGATATCGTTGCGGAAAACATCGTCTTACAACAAGACGACGATATATTCGATAAAATTGATTCCACAGTTGGTAAAAAACCAATATGTAACATTTCATCTACTTCATCTAATACAAAATATTGTAAATGTGATACATCAAGCGTCCCTCGTTGAATATGTTCCCATACTCTTCCAGGTGTTCCCACAACAACATGTGTCTTTTGACGTAAATCTTGTTCTTGAAAATGATAAGGTTGTTTCCCAACAAGCGTCACAACTTTTATACGCTTATAAAGACCTATTTTCGTAAAATTATCTTTTATTTGCATAGCCAATTCTCGTGTAGGTACAAGTACTAGACATTGAGGTTTGTTTTCTTCCCATACTACTGTATGTAAAATAGGAATCGCATAAGCTGCTGTCTTACCACTTCCTGTCTTTGCTCTTACAATTACATTTTGTTGCTTTTGTATGCACGGAATAACATTTTCTTGCACAAGTGTTGGTTGCTCATACCCTAACATATCCAATGCTTTTTGAATAGTTGGCTCAATACACATATCTTTAAATTTCATAACATCACCTTCTCTTTAGTATACCATACATTCTTCTTATTCTTTTCCCCACATACATTTATATATCTTTTTTTACTATATGATCGATTCCAATTTTCAATATAAGAAACACTCATATTTCTACACTTAATATTCTCTTAAATATAATAGATTATCATTTCTACTTATCATAAAAACTAAAAAAGAAAATGCATCTTTAATCAGATGCATCTCTTATTATTTAGCTTTCTTATTTATTCTTTTTTCTTCTAAAGAAGTACATCATACTCATAGATAAGCCTACAAGCATTGTCCACATACTTGTTTGTGTAACATCTCCTGTTTGTACTCCTTC
>CAMWMY010000216.1 GCA_947175465.1 uncultured Erysipelotrichaceae bacterium
ATCATATTGAAAGTAAAATAACAGACCCTGAGGGAATGCATTGTTTAAGATATGATGTATCAAGTAAAACCTTACAATATAAAACAGATAACGGAGAATGGCAAGATGTGGAATTAGAAGGAGAAAGAGCCAATATTTCTGTAACTGGATTAATTGCTGAAAATATTAAAAAAGGCATAGAAATAATAATAACAGATGGAACACAAGAAATCGAAAGAATATTAGGAACATATACAGGGGATGCGACGGCAACAGCACAAGATATAATATTAGGAAAAACAGCCTATGTAAATGGCTTAAAAATTGAAGGGACATTACAACAAACAACCGAAGAAGGAGCTAATACAGGGGATATACAATTAAATAATCCTAGTATAGTTAATAATAGGTTACAAACTCCACCATTACCTGACGGAAAATATAAAAATGCGTATATATCAATGCCTAGAAATAATTTATATTCAGATTCTATAAAACAAGGGGTTAGTATTTACGGAGTGGCAGGTTCATTTACTGGGGATGCTAATGCTACAAGCACCGATATTTTATCGGGAAAAACGGCTTATGTTAAAGGTAGTAAAATTACAGGGAATATAAGCAGTTATTCAGGAGATAGAAGTGGTGGTAATCCAACCATAGACGGTAATTATATATATACCTCTACTATATCTAATGGATATTATACTAATACTAGATTTTATGTATCTAAAGGTAATTTATCCTTACCAATAATGTATGGAGCAATCGTGGCAGATCAAAACACAACCAAATTTGAATTACAGAGTTTTGATAGTAGTTATATTGATAATTTTACAAATTCTTCAAATAATCAAAAAGATATTTCAACGTCGTTTAAAAAATCAGCAACTATTAAAGTATACCAAAGGACATTATATGATAACAGAGGTTATATAAATGTAATAGTAAATGGAACATCATTAGGACAAACAGACGGAGGCACAACAATAACAGTTTCATCAGGATCAACTTTAAGAATAACATCATCAGTGCCTAGCAATTCTAGTACAGGATGTGCAAGTGTAGCAATACGAGGAATTATGATATTAATATAAGGAGGTAAAAATGGCAAGAAGAAAAAAAACCAAATCCACAGATAAAGGAATCCCTTTAATTGATTTAACGGCCGAACCAGACATAAATCAAGTTAACGAAAGTTTGGAAAAAGTAGATGAATTATTAACTACAAGCTACGAGGAAGAAGAATTAAAATTATCTGATCATATAAACAAAAGTGTTACAAATCCAGATGGTGTCCATAACTTTAGATATGATTTAAACACAAAAAAACTACAATATAAAACAGGAACTGGAAACTGGGAAAATATGGATTTAGAAAGCACAGGAACAATAAATACCTCAGAATTAACAGCTGAAAATATAAAACAAGGTATAACTGTAACAATAACGAGGGGGACGCAAGAATTAAAAAAAGTTGTAGGAACGTATACAGGGGATGCGACGGCAACAGCACAAGATATAATTTCTGGAAAAGTAGCTTATTCTAAAGGTAATAAAATCACAGGGACATATACACCGAGTACTTTGGCAAATATGACCAATGATGCAACGGCGACGGCAAGCGATTTAATACAAGGAAAAACAGCCTATGCAAGGGGTAGTAAGATAACTGGAAATATAAGCAGTTATTCAGGTGACAGGAGTATTTCTGCTCCTACATTAAATGGGAACAATTTATATACTCCGACTATAACTAATGGGAATTATAGTAATACTAGGTTTTATTTTTCTAAAGGCAATTTATCTCCTGAGAATATTAAAAAAGGAGTTAATATATTTGGTGTCACTGGCTCAATGGATTCAGGACGTGTTCTTGGTGCTCTGTGGGCTAACTTCTGGAATTCTGGAGGGGGTAAAGACACGGTTGTATGGGATAGTAGTTATCTAACAAAAAAAGATAATTTAACTTTAAGATTAACGCAATCAGCTAATATTATATTTAAAAAATCTATCTATAGCACAGAAAATTCCCAGTTTAGCTTTAATTATAACGACGGATATTTTAACTCTGGACAAGAATTTACCATGACAATAAACACTATTTCTACAGGACAGATAAACGCTTGTATTGTTATAACATTAGCTTAAGGAGGATTTTAATATTACAAAAGAAATTTTAAATAATAATTGTATAATATATAATGATGATTGTTTTAAAGTTATGGATGATTTAAAAAATCAAAAAATAGAATTTGATTTAGTTTTAACCGATCCACCTTACGGAACTATTAAAGGTATATCACATATAAAAAATACTGATTGGGATGTAAAATTAAACACTTGTCAAATGTTTAGAAGTGTAGCAAATATAACAAGAAACAAAGGGAGAATAATTTTGTTTTCTCAAGAACCTTACACTTCCGAACTGAGGACTACAAGCATGGGAAATCTTTATTTTACACAACCAGCGATCTGGCTTAAAAATACTTGGGGTAATCCTTTTGGAGCTAAAAAGAATTTACTAAATATTTATGAGGATTTAAATTTATTCATTAAAGAATATGACACAAATTTTACTAACCCTTTAAGAAATTATTCTAAAAAAATACTTGATTATATAGGATTATCATATAAAGAAATTAATAAAATTTTAAATCACAGAAAATTGGAACATTTTTTTTACTGGGATTCATCCCAATTTGAATTATGCAGTAA
>CAMWMY010000217.1 GCA_947175465.1 uncultured Erysipelotrichaceae bacterium
CTTCCATACTGGAGAACAGCCAGTTCCATATGGATAATTATATCATTATATAAACAAGAATTGGAGGTACATATGGCTAAAGAAAAAGCTCAATGTGGACGCCCAGCTGGAAGAAAAAAAACCGCAAAAATAGAAGTAGTTATTGAACCCGAGATAAAAGAAAAATTTATGAGAATTATTTCTGACGAAGGAAAGACCGCTTCTGTAGAAATCGGTTGTTGGATTCGCAAATACATAAAAGAAAAGAATATGGAAAGTGAGGTGATATCACAATGAATGTAGTTTCTCTATTTAGTGGTATTGGTGGCTTGGACAAAGGATTTGAACTTGCTGGCTACAATATAATTTGGGCTAATGATTTTGATAAATATGCTGTTCAGACATATAAATCTAATTTTAACTCTGAAATTATTCATGGTGATATTAACACTATCTCCTTGGATGAAATTCCTGATCATGATGTTTTGATTGGTGGATTTCCTTGCCAACCTTTTAGTATGATGGGAAGTGAATTGGGTTTTGAAGATGCTAGAGGTACCCTATTTTTCCGAATTGCCGAAATAATTAAATCTAAAATTGACAAAGAAAAAAAGCCTAAGGCAATTATACTTGAAAATGTTCGATCTTTGAAAACACATAATCAGGGAAAAACTTTTGCTACTATTACAAAGATTTTAGAAAAAAACTTAGGATATAAAATGTATTCTACAATATTAAATTCAGCTAACTATGGTGTACCTCAAACAAGGAATAGAACTTTTATTGTTTGTTTTGCAAATCACAATGCAGTTTTTACTCCACCTAATGAAATAAAGTTAGAATGCACATTACAAGATCTTCTTGAGAATAATGTTCCAGATAAATACTTTTTATCTGAGCGTATTATTCCTACAATACTTTCAAATGGTACAGGTGGATACAATGCAAAATCCGAAATTGACCTTCCAATTGCACGTCCACTGTGTGCTACAATGGGGAAAATGCATCGTGCTTGCCAAGACAATTATGTTACTCAAAATGGTCGAATTCGTAGATTAACACCTAGAGAGTGTGCAAGACTGCAAGGTTTTTCTGATGACTTCGTAATTCCTGTTTCTGATGCTCAAGCTTATAAACAATTTGGCAATGCGGTTACTGTAAATGTATCTAATGCTGTAGCAACTCAAGTTAGAAAAATTTTAGAAGAAATGGGAGAATGGCAATGATAAAATACAGTAATGACATAAACGAAATAATTGCTCTTATAAATTCTCAATTTACAATTGAAACAACAAATACTGATTGTGATTTTTGCATATCAAAGATTACTGAAAAAATTGACGATGAATTTTTAACGGCTAGGTCAGAATGCTTCAAAACAGAATTACATACAAATTCCGTTTTAAATTCTGCAATACGAAAACTAACTTCAATATGCAACCAAGATAAATTAGAATGTTCTAAATGTTCTATAAATAAATACTGTAATCACTATATTGCAAGTAGGCAAGATAATTGTGATATAAATATGCCAAAAATGATCGACCTGTTTTGTGGCGCTGGAGGATTATCCCTTGGATTTACACAAGCAGGATATATTACATCACTAGCAAATGATATAGAACCTTGTTGCATTGATACATATTCTCATAATCATCCAGAGGTTCCACGAAAACATATCGTTTTAGGCGATATAAATGATGTAGTTACAAATATAAAAACCCTCATGAGATTTAAGAATACAGATGTTTTAATTGGTGGCCCACCTTGCCAAGGATTTAGTATGGCAAATAGGCAACGATTGATAGATGATCCAAGAAATCATTTATATAAAAGTTATATTGAAGTTCTTAAGCTAACACAACCAAAATTTTTTGTCATGGAAAATGTAAAAGGTATGCTTTCAGCATCTAACCAAGTAATTGAGGATTTTAAAAATGTTAGGTATACAGTAACGGCAAGAGTTCTTAATGCAAAGGATTTCGGTGTTCCACAAAACAGAGAGCGCTTAATTTTCATTGGGAATAGGATTGGTTATGATAATGATAAAATTTTTGATAGAATTAATGAACTTTGTTCGAAAATTCCAGAATATACACTTGCTGATGCATTGTATGGATTACGTCCATTAAGTGCGAGCAGGATAAAAAATTCTACTTCTATAGAAACAGACAAATCTGGCAGAACAATTGATGTTGCAATGGATGTTGTTAATGAATACATTAATACAATAAATCAGAACAAACATATTTCTATTGTTTTCAATCACAAAGCTCGTTACAACAACGATCGAGATATAGAAATATTTGGAAGATTGAATCCTGGAGATAAATCAGATGATTCTAAAATTGCCGATATTATGCCCTATTCGCGTAGAAATAATATTTTTAAGGATAAGTATTTTAAACTCGAACCAGATAAGGTATGCAAAACAATAACAGCTCATATGAAGTTCGATTGCAACATGTACATTCATCCTTATCAAGCTAGAGGCCTTACCCCTAGAGAAGCTGCAAGAGTACAATCATATCCAGATGATTATTTCTTTAGGGGAGCATATACAAAAACATATATGCAAATAGGAAATTCCGTGCCTCCTATGTTAGGAAGAATCATTGCGCAAGCAATAAAAGAAGTATTATAAAAAAGTGGAGACATTTTGAACTGCCCCAGATTGTGCAGACAACACAAAAACAGACTGCTATGGTAGA
>CAMWMY010000218.1 GCA_947175465.1 uncultured Erysipelotrichaceae bacterium
ACAAAACTTTAATCAAGCAATGATTTTTATTATATATTAATGATAAAAATGCACTCCATTATTTTTGAAGTGCATTTCCATTCTCAGTATTATCTTTCCATATACTTATTTAGTTGCTTTTACCATAAACTCACAAATTTGTCTTGAAAATTCCATTGGATCATCAATTGGGAACCCTTCAATTAACAATGCTTGATTATATAGTAATTCTGCATATTGTCCAACAGACGCTTTATCTTCTTTATACATTTTTTGAAGTGCTGTAAAGATTTCATGATTTGGATTAATTTCTAATATACGTGTCGCTTTGATACCATATGGATTTCCTTCTGGCATAGCACTTAATACTTTTTCCATCTCAAATGACATTCCTTCTGCACTTGTTAAACATACAGGGTTTGATTTCAAACGAGAAGATATTTTTACTTCACTTACTTTTTCATTTAAAGATTCTTTTAAGCCATCTAATAATTCTTTATTTTCTTTTGCTGTCTCTTCAAGTTGTTTCTTTTCTTCTTCTGTTTCTAAGTTCAAGTCTCCTTGATTAATATTTTTAAATGTTTTTTCTTTATAATTCATAAGAGCTTGAATACAAAATTCATCTACATTATCTGTTAAATATAAGATTTCATATCCTTTATCTTTTACTAACTCACATTGTGGTAATTTATCAATCTTATCAACATTATCACCACTCATAAAGTAAATATGTTCTTGTCCTTCTTGCATACGGTTTACATATTCATCTAAAGTAACAAGTTTTTTCTCTTTAGAAGAATAGAACATAAGAAGATCTTGTAATAACTCTTTATGCATTCCATAGTTATTGTAAATCCCAAATTTAATTTGGGTTCCAAAATTACCCCAGAATTTATCGTATGCTTCACGATCATTGCGTAGCATTAATAATAATTCGGATTTTACTTTTTTCTCAATACGGTTCGCAATCACTTTTAATTGGCGGTCATGTTGCAACATTTCACGCGAAATATTTAAGCTTAAATCTTGTGAATCCACTAATCCTTTCACAAAACGGAAATGCTCAGGAATTAATTCACTTGCTTTATCCATGATGAAAACGCCACGGCTATATAACTGTAAACCTTTTTCATAATCTTGTGAATAATAATTGTGTGGTGCTTTTCCTGGAATATATAGTAATGTTGAAAAAGACACATTTCCTTCAATATTCGTATGAATTACTTTTTGTGGATCTTGGAAATCATTGAATTTCTTTTTATAAAATTCAAAGTACTCTTCTTCAGTAATTTCAGATTTGTTACGTTTCCATAGAGGAATCATAGAGTTTAATGTACGTATTTCTTTTACTGTTTCAAATTCTGGTTCGCTATTTTCATCTTCATTTTCTTTTTCTACACGTTTTTGTGTTTCAACTTCCATCTCAATAGGATAGCGAATGTAATCAGAGTATTTTTTTACTAATTGTTCAATTGCAAAAGCTTGTACGTATTCATCATAGTTTTCATCATCGGTATTATCTTTTAAATAAAGTGTGATGATTGTTCCATTGCTATCTTTCGTAGTTTCTTCAATCGTGTAACCATCACTTGCATTACTCTTCCATAAATAAGCCTGTTCTTCACCATATTTTTTAGATACTACTTCTACTTCTTTCGCTACCATGAAAGCTGAATAAAATCCTACTCCAAATTGCCCGATAATATCTACATCTTCTTCTTTCTTATCAGCTTCTTCTAAGTCTTTTTTAAAAGCAAAAGATCCACTTTTCGCAATCGTACCTAAGTTTTCCTCAAGCTCTTCTTTGCTCATACCAAGCCCATTATCAGAAATGGTAATTTTGCGTTGTTCAGCATCTAAATCAATTTCAATTTTTAAATTGCTGCGATCAACATCACTTAAGTTTTCTGTTAAAGATTGGTAGTATAATTTATCAATTGCATCACTTGCATTAGAAATAAGCTCTCTTAAAAAAATTTCTTTATGTGTATAAATAGAATTGATCATTAAATCTAAAAGACGTTTTGATTCTGCTTTAAACTGTTTCTTTTTTGCCATATGATTACCTCCTACTAGCACTCTTTCTATAAGTCTGCTAATAGTATATGCTATTTCATTGGCACTGTCAACACATAAGTGCTAATTTCTTATGATTGTACAATCTAAAAAGAATCAATGCTAATAAAAAAGATTCTACAACCTTTCGTGTTGATGACAATAAATTCTTTAATTTTTGAATAAATAAAAAAATATAAAAGAAATTTACCTTTACAATTTATGTGACAATCAAACAAAAGGAGTTTTTCTTAGATCCACATTTCATTCTACTATATTATCTTTTTCTTTTAAAAACCCTAATATTACTTTTTTAATGACCACTCTAGTAAAGAGAATTTACTTAAAAAAATGAATGCATGAAGTTGATATTGTGGATTATCTCCTTCATTTTGATACTTCTTTTAAAGAATCTTATCTTCTTTACTAGTAATTACTTACTGCTAAAAAAGAACGTGACATACATGCTTTCAATTATGCTATCGATCATGCTAATGATACGATTTCTGACTATATGAAAACATCTATACACACTTTAAAAGAGTATCTCTCTTATTCCAATAGTCCTATAGAAGATGTGAATAACCTCATGAAAGTAATCAAAAGAACTACTTTTGGTTATCATTTCTTCACAAACTTTAAAAC
>CAMWMY010000219.1 GCA_947175465.1 uncultured Erysipelotrichaceae bacterium
TTTTAAAATAGAATATCATTTATCAAGTGATAATTCTTTGGTTACCAATTTTAGGACTAAAATGGATGAAGTTGGTTTTAAAATGCTTGATTGCTTAAGAAAAATATCATTATATGATAAAAGTTACAATATATCAATTAATAATAATGAGGTTATAGATGGTATAAGAATTTTTGAAGGTGATTTTAAAATATATTCCACATATGACAAAATGGAATTGGAAAAAATGAGAAAATTATTTCTTGAGGAGGTAAGTTGGGATGATAGTGCAGAATAAAATACGTCCAGGAGCTTATATTGATTTTGAGAGCGTGGAACAAAGTGGTTTTAAAGTCGGAAGCCGTGGAATAGTCACATTTCCTTTAGTGACAGAATGGGGAATTGATGAAGAATTAACAACAATAACATACGACGATTTAATTAATGGAGTATTTAAAAATAAATTTGGAAATACGGATACATTGTTACTCGAATTAGCATTACTAGGCTGTGAAAAAGTATTATTATACACTATTAACAAAGGTGATAAGGCTGGTATTACATTAGATGGAATATTAATAGTAACAGCCAAATATAGCGGAGAATATGGCAATAAAATTGCTGTAGGAATAAAAAATAAAACTTTTACTACTTATTTAAATGGTGAAGTAGTAGTGGAACAAAAAATCAACACCTATGAAGAAATTAAAGATAATGAATATGTGACTTTTGAAATAGTAGAGGGAGAAGATGGAACAGAAGAAGTCCAAGATTCTGCTTATACTTTTTTGAGTGGCGGAACTAAGACATCAACAAATATTGATTATGATAAATATTTAAATAAAATAAAAACTAAAACTTGGAATACATTAGCAGTAATTAATAAAACTAATAATGATAAAGCACAAGCATTTATTAAAAACATGAGGGAAAAAGAACGCATAAAAGTACAATGTGTTATAGTTGATGATAATGCAAATTATGAAGGGACAATAAAATTAATTGACCAGTCTGTAAAATATAAGGATATCATAATAACATCAGATAAATTAACGGTATTTGTTGCAGGTATTACAGCTGGAGCGAAAATAGAAGAATCTAACACAGGAAGAATAACGCCATTTACGGAAATAATAGACGAAATGACTAACACAGAAATCGAAGAAGGAATAAAACAAGGTTATTTTTTACTAACTTATAGAGCGGATAAAAATGTTAAATGTGAATATGATATTAACAGTTTTACAAATTTTACACCTTCTAAAAGTAAAGATTTTAGTAAAAACAAAATAATTAGAATAATTGACGAGATATCAAACACTATAAAAACGATTTTTGAGAATAATTATAGTGGTAAAATATCAAACAGCCAACACGGAAGAGATTTATTTAAAACAGCATTAATTACTTATTTTAATTCTTTGCTATCTTTAGAAGCTATAGATAATTTTGCACCTAGTGATATAACAGTTTTAGAGGGAGAGGAAAAAGATAGTATATTAGTTAAGGTTAATATTAAACCTGTTGATGCTGTGGAAAAATTATATATGTTAGTAGTGTTGAGGTGATTTTATGGGAAAATTAGACACCAAATTAATTGGTGGGGTATATGGTCAAGTATCTATTATTATAGATGGCCAAGTATATGAGATGCCAGAAGCAATGGAATTAACTATAACAGGGGAAAAGACAACTAATACTTATAAAATGCTAGGAGAAGGAGCAGAACAACAAAAAGCAAATGGGTGGAAAGGCGAAGCTACTTTAAAATTTAGATATGGAACTCAAATATTTAATAGATTAATGATGGAATATATCAATACTAAAAAAGATACACCTATTGAAATATTAGCATCAAATACAGATCCTAACTTTGAGGGTGGAGAAATAAAAATCAGAATAGGGAATGTAATGTTTACTAAGGTTGATTTATTTAAATTAGGAGTCGATACGGAAATTCTAGACACAGAAGTACCATTAACATTTACGGAGGTTGAATACTTATAATGAATAATATATTAGATTTATTGATCGAAAATTCAGAAATAGGAATAACTAAAACGTTTAGAGTATCAGACAGATTACCATCAATTACCATTAGACCAATAAGTAATAAGGAGCTAGGAGAATTAAGAAATAGAGCCATTACTGTAGATAAAAACGGAAAAAATCCATCTGTAGATACAAGTAAGTTTCAGGCTCAAGCTGTTGCTTTATGTACTTTAGAACCTAATTTTAATGATGCTGAAGCAGTAAAAAAAGCTAAAGTTATAAGTGGTTCGGAACTTGTTAATAAAGTTTTATTGGCTGGAGAAATAGAATTAATTTACAATGAAATAAATAAAATTTCAGGTTTTGGTCTTGAAATAAGTGAGGAAATTGAAGATACAAAAAAGCAATAAATTCCAAAAATGAAAATTATGAATTAAAAATATTAGCACATCTAATAACTGATAAACATTGGAAAGTAAGAGATATAAAGGAACTATTAGAATCAAACTCTAAGATCAAAGCTTTGTTTTACGCTAGTGTAATGATAGAGGCAGAGGAATATAAAAAACTTAAAAGGAAAATGGAATCAAAAACTAAAAAATAAAGGGGGGATTAATCTATGGCTGAAGTAGTTGCGAAATTTAAACTAATGGACGAAATGACCGATACATTAAAACATATAACAAGACAA
>CAMWMY010000220.1 GCA_947175465.1 uncultured Erysipelotrichaceae bacterium
AATTAGGATCGCTCCCCTTATCTATATCGCTAACAGTTATTTTAACATTCTTAATAAATACAGGATTACTAATAGGAACGTCAAAATGATTAACATAATCAGGCTCTTCATTAGATGCACCTTGACTTCCAGCATATATTCCGTCTAAAATTCCAGGATTTCCTAGATTAAGGGCTTTTATTTCAAGTGTACCAGTAATATTTAAGTAACCATTACCGGTTTTATTTCCTCCATATATATATGTAGGATAATCTGGAATACTAGTATGATCTGAAGCACTAGCACTTAAATTATTAGCAGTTATAGTAACATTTTGAATATTTAAAGTTCCATTAACTGTTCTACCTCCTCCATATATATTACCCCTAACACTATTTTGCTGGTCACCAAAATTTATAATAACCTCGCTAATATTCTGAGTACCGCTTGTTAATTCTTCATTTCCTCCAAATATAGATCCTCGCGTACTCCCTTCAACAATTATCTCACTTTTGTAAATAACATTATTTCCAACACCAGTTTTATTACCTCCATATATATGCCCAACATGCAAATTATTCACTTCTCCAAGAACCTTTACCCTAGTTTTTATAGTAAAGCTATGAAGCCCTTCGTCTGGTGCGTCTGCATTTCCTCCGTATACATTATTAACTACTCCAGAATATAATTCTAATGAGGTCTGGCCAACTGGTGTATGTATATTTTTTGTATACGTTTTTATGCCTCCATATAGATTTTCTATTCTTCCATCATTAGTCACATTTATGCCTTGTCCTCTAACTTCAAGATAGCGCCCCATGGCATAAACATTGTAGTAGTTTAATTTTCCATTTAATATAACTTTTGTAGAATTAGGAAGCCCAGGTGGTAGCTCAATCTCCCAGTCACCACCCTCAGTCGGTGGTCTATTCGGCTCATAACGAGGTGAAAGATTATTCTTCTCTTCACCCCCCCTATCAACATATGCAAAGAATTCTTCTGCAGCACCATTTTCAACTGTTAAATTTTTAAATGTTCCGTGTTCTTCTCCTATACCGCCTGCATATCCTCCAGCCATTGTTTTAATATTTATGCTATCTGGATTTTCATAATCAAATTTAAGAGTAAGGTTTTCTACATTTCCTCCCCCTACATTATTAATGAAAAGTTTTTCAATATTTACATTTTCTATATCTAAATTAACAGTTAAATCTTTTATATCTTCTTCATTTTCAAAGTATAAATTTTCAACATTTACATTATCAAGCTCAAAACCTATACTTTTTTCCTTGTTGCTTATAAGGCTATACTTATTAATACTTTCTGCATTGTAATTTAATATTAAGTTTCCAAAGCTTCCGCCTGTATATTTAGAATTAACTGAAATATTACCTGAATCTTTTGCATCTCTTGTGAATTCTCTCGCCATTTTTTTATAGCTTCCAAGACTAATATTATGTTTTTGCCTTAAGTTTACTTTATTTGTATTCTCGTATTCTTCTAATTCATCTTCACTTGCTCTAAGCATTGCAGTTTTATCTTCCACAATTTCTGTATTACCTGTGTATAAATTTACAAATTTTCCACCATATATATTTAAGTTTGTTTCAGCATCTCCATTACCTGCATTTCCAGAATATAATGAACCAATTTTTCCTTCATAAACATTTATAGTAGAAGATGAATCTCCGTTTCCTAAGTTTCCTGCGTATATTTTAGAAATCTCTGCTTTGTCACTATTTATATTAATAGTGCTGTTTGCACTGTCTCCATAAATAGTTCCACCAATAAGGTTAATTACATTAAAATATCTGTCTGTTTCTATTGTTATTTCGCTATCTTTATCTTTATATAAGTTGCCTGTATTATCATCTGTACCAGAAACTATACTAATACCTTTAACTTCGTCTACTAAGCGTTTCATATCAGAATTAAGCAACTCACTTAAAGCACTTTCATAGCTACCGTCAATAATACTATTGTAAAATTCTAATTTATCCTCGCTAAGTACAGGCGTAACACTAGCTCCTTCATTAGCTATAAAATTATGCCCACCCATATAAAAAGTTACTTCGCTTTCATCATATGGTGTTAATATACCTATATTTTTAAGGATTAAATCTGAATTCATATGAAAAATATAATCTTCTTCTTCATCTTCTTCATTTTCTTCATTTCCAATTAAAAGTTTTATTCTAGCAGATAAACCACCATTGTCAACACCTTTTGCACCAGCAATAACAATTCTAGGCGAATTATTTTTCTTGCTAAATGACATTTCGCTACCAAATTGTGTTAATTTTTCAATAGTTTCATTATCTATATAATCAACCTCAATATTATCTTCTTCATTTTCTGTATCTTTATTTTCTGCATTTTTAGTATCTTTAGTGTTTTTAACATTCTTATCGTCTTTATTTTCTTTTTTGTTTCTAAAGTTATTTTCATTTACTAATATAATAAGATTGTTATCACCTTTTGCATCATTACCATCAAATGCATATTTATTCATAAAGTTATCTATAGCATCTGCAAATGACCAAGAGCTATCATATGTTTCTTTATTAATAACATTTGATGTGTCGTTTAAATATTCATCTCTTATTTCAGCTAATGTATAATCTCCATTAACAGTACCTTTTTTAAAGAATTCATCTTTAAATCTCATTATGTA
>CAMWMY010000221.1 GCA_947175465.1 uncultured Erysipelotrichaceae bacterium
CAATCTATGACTATTTCAATAATAACGATAATGTATTATCTTAGACTAATACCTTTTTTACATATAAAAAAGTGGTTTTTCAACCACTTTCATTCTTACTTTACTATCGCATATAATCTTCTTATGAAAACAATAAAATCTTAAAGCATACTATTCAATATAATAAAATCTTTAAATTATCTTCTAGTGAAGAAAGAAGGAATCGCATGATCATCTTCATCACTCATATCTTCAAACTCAACAGCTTCTGAAGGATTTACTTTAGGAGCTGGTTTCACAAACGATTGATTCATATTTGTTTTTGGAATTGCTTTTACAACATTATCTTTTTGATCTTCAAATCCTGTTGCAATAACAGTTACAATAACAGAATCTCCAAGTTTTTCATTAATCGCTACTCCAAAAATAGCATCAATATCATTTCCTGCTGCCTCACGTACTAAAGCCATAGCATCTTCAGCATCGAATAAAGTGATTGATTCACCACCAGTAATATTTACAATGGCATTTTTCGCACCTGTGATTTGTGCTTCCAATAAAGGAGATTGAATTGCTTTTTCAGCAGCCACTCTTGCTTTATCTTCTCCTTCAGCCATTCCAATACCGATCAAAGCCGATCCTTGTTCTTGCATAATTGTTTTTACATCCGCAAAATCTAAGTTAATTAATGCAGGAACTGCGATAAGATCGGTAATCGTTTGAACTCCTTGACGAAGAACATTATCTGCAGCTTGGAAAGCTTCTACCATTGGTTTTCTTCCAATTACTTCAATCAGATTGTTATTTGAAACAATAATTAAAGAATCAACATATTCTTTAAGTTCTGCTAATCCAGCTTCTGCTGATAAAAGACGTTTTTTTCCTTCAAAAGTAAATGGCTTTGTCACGATTCCAACAGTTAATGCCCCTTCTTCTTTAGCAATCTTTGCAAACATAGGAGCAGCACCTGTTCCTGTTCCTCCACCAAGTCCTGTTGTAATGAAAACCATGTCACTACCTTTAATAGCTTCTCTAATTTCATTTTCATTTTCTTGAGCAGCTCTTCTTCCCATTTCAGGGTTTGCTCCAGCTCCAAGACCTTTAGTAACTTCTCTACCAAGAATAATTTTATTTTTTACAGGGGAAATGTTCAATGCTTGAAGGTCAGTATTTGCAACGTAAAATTCAACACCTTGCACACCTTCCTTCACCATGCGATTTACTGCATTACAGCCTCCGCCTCCAATACCAAACACTTTTATATTCGCAACTTGTTCAAATTGTAAATCACTCATTATTTCTTCCTCACTCTCTTATTTATCATTTAATAACATGCTTTTCAATTTTTTAGTAAAACTTCCTTCATCATCAGAAATTGATTTGCGTATGGTTTTTACACTTTTATCAACATCTCTTAAATCACAGCTAATTCTTTCATCTTTACGAATCAACATCTGTGCTTTCCAACTGTAAAATAATCCTAAACAAGTAACCAAGCCACAATCTCTAGCTCCAATGGTTTGTGGAACATAGATTTGTGCAGATGCATTTAATTCTTGAAGAAGTTTTTCAATCCCTTGGATTTCCATACCTTCTCCTGTTAAGAGATAACGTACATCTCCACTTTCTACAATCGGTTCACAAGCTTCATTTAACATACGGAACCAGTCCATAACACCATGAATAATTTCCTTGTAAACATCTTGCTCACTTAATTTCTTTTGTTCACCATTTTCTGACCATAAATAAACAACAGAATCACTAGCCTCTTTATCTAATAAAATCGTATTATTTTGAATCAGTCGATAGCTGACATCTTCCGATAAATGATATTTTTCAAAAAAGCCTTGTAGCCATGCACCATAACCGCTCTCTAAAATCTCACAATTGACGAGTCGACCATGGGTAAATAAAGAAAGCGTTGTATTTTGCCTAGATAAATCGACTAAGACCACATACTTATCTACGGTTTGTTCAAAAATGGCTGCTTCTTCTGCAATAGCATAAGAATCCAAACAAATATCTAAAATTTCTAAACCTGCTTGTTCAACACAGCGAGCATAGGAATAAACCGTTGTCTTATCTGCATATAATAAATCTATATTCATTGTTAAAACATCACAGATTTCATCTAGTGGCATCTTACGTGAAGTAATTCCATTGGTAATGTATTTAATACACCCTACATTCACAAGAACTAAATCAGGATCAGGCTCATAAGTAACCGCTTCGTTAACACCACTTTGAATATGAGCTAAGCGTACACGCTTACTTCCTGCTTCTAATTTGATACTCACACGTTTATTAAAACGTTTTACATTGACAGAAGGAATTGCTAGAAGAACACGTTCTATTCGATAGCCAAGAGCCGTATTAAGATTGCTCACTGCTTTCATAATCGCTGAAGTAACATTTTGCTCATCTACAATTTCTTTATTTCGAATCCCATCTGTTTTAATACGTTCCACACGTAAAATATTGAAACGAGTTTCAAAAAATTCACCAACAACCAATCGTATTTCATGATCAGCAATTTCTAATGCTGCATATATTTGTTTCATTTTCATAAGGTTAACCCCCTTATAATCATTTTTTCTGTTATATCATACCATATTTCCTATAT
>CAMWMY010000222.1 GCA_947175465.1 uncultured Erysipelotrichaceae bacterium
TGCATGCCTACCACATTGTGCACAACCGCCTGTACCCCTTATACCTGCTTGCCAATCTCTATTTTGCCTGCGGCCAGGAAGAAGAAGGCACCCGCATGGCCAAACAAGTCATCAACAAACCACCCAAAGTCATGTCGTCCGCCATACAAGAAATGAAAGCCGAAATGAAAGAAAAACTCAAAATCCATGCCAATGGTAGGAAATAACATATTGCCCATACGACAAAGATTCTTTTTTTAGCTATGTTTACAACCGCAGAAAAACATAAAGATGAAAACATACCCAATCATACCATCAATGAAATCGATAATAATGACAGGCGTTGTAATGGCATTATTTTATAGTTGCCGCAGTCAAGACGATATAAATGCCCGAGCAATCTCTGTCGATTACAAAAATTCCAAACAAATTCAATTATCAGAATACTTTACCTTGGCCAAAGTATGTCCATTAGAAACAACACCCGAAAATTTAATAGGTCATATAAAGAAGATAGAAATCTATAACACCGATTTTTATATCTTAGATGAAGCCAACAATTGTGTATTCCACCATGATTCCTCCGGCAGATTTATAAATCAATTAAATAAAATCGGTCGGGGATCTCAAGAATATATGCGAATAACAGATTTAAAAGTAAACGATAACGGTATTTTTATCCTCGACTATTCGCAACAGTCCATTATTCAATACGACCATAATCTGCAATTCATCAGGAAAACGCATCTGGATTTTTTTGCTTCTGAATTCCTGTTACAGCAAGAGAATATATTCTTTTACAGTGAAAGAGCAAACAATAAACAGGATTATTGCTTTTATAGCACTGATTATCAAGGGAACATTGTAAGTTCTTATGTTCAAAGAAGAGGATTAAAGCATGAGTGTTACAATTTCCAATCCTCCAATGTATTTTGCTTCAATAGTGATTCTTTATTCTCTCCGCGCAACAGCAATTACATCTATTCCCAAAGCCATCCTGATTTCGCCTACAAATTAGATTTCAAGGATAAGACTTTCCCGGAAGATAAACTCAACATAGAGGAATATGATTTGTATAGTCCCCAATTCCCGTTTATTGTACGAGAACATCTTTATCAATATAATAATCATTTGTTCATCAGTTACTTTTATAATAAAAAACGCCGTTTTGCCCATTATGATATGGACAGCAAACAATCTTTATTCAATGGTGAATTCATCAATGATGTAATCCCTCAATTCAGATTCTTTCCACAATGGCAAAAAAATGCTTATTGGATAGATTGCATTGACAGTTATACCCTTTTAAACGCCTTCACAGATATTGCAAAAAAAATATTACCGACCCAACAATTGCAAGATACAGACAACCCGGTTTTGGTCATCTATAAAATAAAAGATATCATAAAATGAGATTAATTATAATTACACTGCTCCTCCTATCATTTCTCTTGTGTTCCTGCCAACACCAAACGGAAAATGCCATAAAGATTGACCTGACGCAAAAGAAAACGGACATCCGATATTCTGAATTCGTCGATTCGGCCAGTTACCTTACTTTGTATTCAAATGATTCATGCATTATTTCACGAGTCAAGCGGCTCTATATAGACAGCGCCTATACCATCTTGTCAGACCGGAGTGGGAATGGCATTTGTATCTTCTTTGACAATAAATTCCAGTGCAACATTGCCAACTACGGACGGGGACCTCAGGAATTTATCAGCATTACCGATTTTTGTTTAGACAAGGCCAACAAACACATCTGCATATATGATATAGAGGGTGGCAAGCTACTGAAATACAATTATCAGGGAAAGTTTGTCTGTGAATATCCCTTTCGGAATGTGATGCGCTCATTCGCCAACATAAAAGGTAAATTCATCTGCATTCAAGCCGCCTATCTGCGTGAAATGCAGTCGGGCGTATGGACTGCCGATTCTAATGGAAAGTTCGTCAAAGTGCTATTACCTGGAAACAGCGATAATGTATTCGAGATGATTTATCCGTATTACTTTAACTATTACAACGATGAGGGTATTTCTTATTATGACAGGTATGACAACAAACTCTTCTTCATCACTCCTGATTCAGCTCATCTGAAATACCGGTTCGATTTGATTCCCGCTTTGCCACAAAGATTAAAGAAAAGAGACGACAAAGGCCTGCAAGATTATTTCATGTTGGCAACCTGCTATGAGTTCAAGAAATATCTATTGCTTTTCTACGGTTCTACGGAAAAATTCTATCAGGTTTTATACCACAAAACTGATTCCACCTATCGGGTAACGGATAATCTTGTCAATGATTTATTGCCTGCCGATACCTATGAAGTTTCCGAACACTATATTGATGAAAATACACTTGCTGTGGAATTGGGAGCACAAGAGGATGATTATAATCTGCATTTTCAGATTTTGCACATAAAACAACAAGAATGAAATACATTGTACTGCTATCCATTATTTTTCTGTCCTTTAACTGCAAAAATAAAGACAGAGAATACATTCAAACAACCATCCAAGAATGGACAAACAAGGAAATCATATTCCCTGACAATGTCCCTGCAAAAATATTGGGACGAGACACTAATTGCAATTATTTATTATCAAAACAAATAAAA
>CAMWMY010000223.1 GCA_947175465.1 uncultured Erysipelotrichaceae bacterium
ACATATGAATGAAAAAGAAAAAGCAGCTCTTTCTTTAATTAACAGATTTATAATGGATGTAAAATTTTTAGATAGTGATAATCAAAAAGGGGATTCTATTTTCCGAAATTTACTATCTTCTAAACAGATTACGCCATTACCAGTTAGTATAAAAATAGATACTGATGGATTAGTATTTTCTAGTAAACATTTTGAAGGTGGCAAAATGAATATTAAGTATGATTCTATAGATAAAGTAGAATTTACGGTATATTCTAGACTGGTGCCTACCAAAGGAGTAGCTATGAACTTGCCGACTACTATATATCCTATTAATATAAAACTACAGACATATAAAGGAGTATGTTTGGAATTTGAAAGTTCAGATTATAGTGCTTTAAAAAACTTTATTTTAAAGTTACAAGAATCAAATATTTCTATTTGTGAACAAGCTAATTTAGTAAATTTAATTATAAAAAGTAGTTCAGATGAAATTATAGAATATTTCCAAAGTAATTGGGATCGCTTGGTTGAAACTTATTCGTTAAAATCACTTAAAACAGGATATAATCGTTAATCGTTGTATAGTAAAGGATTGATTCTTGTATAGAATAAGAGTCAATCTTTTTTATTTTATAATAATTATGTATAACGAGTGATTGTTGTGAGATTTGATAGGAATGAGGCGTTGCTTGATGAATTTTCTTATGAACGCCTAAACAAGATTTAAAAATCCTCATAATATGAAATTGCACTTGCACAATTTGTAGTTATTTGTTTCACATCATAAGGAGTATGATCATTATTTATATATTGTACTTAGGACATCATCTATTTTTTAGATATGTATTTTATATGAAATTTTTATACTAATTATTACTTTTTTTATGTAAAAAGAATACTAAAATAAAACATTATATGATAATATAACAGAAAAGGTGGTGGGGTAGAATGCCAAAGACACAGAAAAAAGATATGAAAATCAAATTGATCATTATATTTGTAGTTCTAGTAATAGTATCTACAATTGGAGCATTTGTTTGGTTTTATAATAATGAAAAAGTAGAATTATTAAAAGATACATTCCAATTTGAATATGGTGATATTGTAAAATTGGAGGGAAAAGATATTCTTGATACGACAAAAGAATCGATCATAAATACCTTTCAAGCTGACTATTCAAGTTTGGAAATAGAACAAGATAAAGATTATCCTAAAGTAGGATCTTATGATTTACAGATTCATTATAAAATAAATGGAAGAGTAGAAAACGAAAATATAAAAATTATTGTAAAAGATACAAAAAAGCCTAATTTTACAAAGCTGCCTGAAAAAATAGAATTGAACAAAGGATTTCATTTAGATGATCTAAATTCATATTTTGAAGCTGAAGATTTAAGTCCTTTTGAAATAAAAATAGATACTGAAAAACTAGATAGTAATAAAAGTGGAGAATATGAAATTACAGTTACTGCAATAGATAAGTATGATAATAAAAATGAACAAAATGTAAAAGTAATAGTAAAAGAAGAACCGCAAAAATCAAATGGACAAACTTTAAATAAGCAAAATCAAACTATAGAAACTAAATCAACACCATATACAGTGAGTAGTCCACGTTATGTCAATGGTATTATGATAGTAAATAAAAAGAATCCATTACCTTATAATTATAATCCTTATGAAAATGCAGAAGCTGGTAAGCAAATAAGAAGCTTAATAAGTGAAATGCAAACATTAGGATTCAATATCAGTAATAGTTATAGTGGATTTAGAAGCTTTGATACACAAGCAGGATTATACCAAAACTATGTAAATAACCATGGGCAAGCGAAAGCTGATACGTTTTCTGCAAGAGCTGGCTATTCTGAGCATCAAACAGGATTAGCTTTTGACTTATTACATAGAGATGGTACATTGGTAGAGAATAGGAATGAAGCAAATTGGATCGCACAAAATGCACATAGATTTGGATTCATTGTACGTTATCAAGCTGGTAAAGAGCATATTACAGGATATCAAGCAGAACCATGGCATCTGCGCTATGTTGGGCAGGCAGCTACAGATATTTATAATTCTGGATTAACATTGGAAGAATATTTAGGAGTTCAAGGAGGCGGTTATTAAATATTTTGTTTTCTTATTTGTGTTTAGAAAAAGTTCTTCTTATCGCCAAAGGGAATCGCAAGATGGGGATGTTAGAAAGAAAGCAATGTTTATTAGTAATAAAATATGCTATATATAAACCATATCTACAGGAAAGTAGTTGTATATAATGTTAAAAATATTTAAATATAAAGAAACAAAACAAGAAAATATTACGTTCGATAGATATACACCAATAAATATAGAATTTGGAATGTGAATATATCAAAAGAACCGACTATATACTGGAGAACTGGAGATTTTCATAATTCATTAATAGAAATAGGGATAGGAAAGTATAAGAAAGATATACGTTCTATAACTTTATCTATATGTAAAAATGTATATGAAATAGATGGTTGTATATCTAATAATATGAATATATTAAATGGGAGTCCTATAGTGGATTTAGAAAATATGAACAATGAAACTTATATAGATGAAAAAGGAATGTTAAATGTATATATAG
>CAMWMY010000224.1 GCA_947175465.1 uncultured Erysipelotrichaceae bacterium
ATATTATAAAGATAAAACAGCAAATCAAATTCTGGAAGATATATGTAAAAGAAATAATTTATTCTGCAAAATAATACATCCGTCAAATTGGAAAGTATTGCCATTTTTATATGAAAAAAAATCAATGTTTGATATAATAAAACATTCTTTAGATGAAACATTCCAAATGGAAAATAAAAAATATATTATACGAGATAATGGGGGATATATAGAGTTTGTAAATTTAGAAAAATTAAAAACTAATCTCCAAATTGGGACAGGGTCTATAATGACTGGGTTTGGGTACGAACAATCAATTGATGAAGACACTTACAACACTGTTAAAATGATTAGAGACAATAAAGAAACTCAAAAAAGGGATATGTGGATTACTGAAGATTCTGAATCAATTAGAAGATGGGGAAAGTTGCAATTTTTGTATGAAGTAGATGAACAAGCCAATAAAGAGCAAATAAAAGAATTAGGGGAAAATATATTAAAAGTAAAAAATAGGGAAACTAAAAGTTTAGATTTATCTATAATTGGATTTTATAAATTGCGTGCAGGTGATGGAGTTAAAATAGTTATAGATGGGTTAATCGATGAATGGTTTTATTTGGAAAGTGTTAGCACAAACATAGAAAATGATTATATAACTTGTGATTTAGATGTTTTTATTCCTTAGGAGGTGTAAAAATGGCAGGCGAAAGAATTGCTAAATATTTAATGAATGGATTTAATAAAACTGTATCATCAAATTTTTTATTTGGAATAGTAACATCAATAGACCCAATAAAAATAAAAATCGAAGGATTGCCTGAATTAGAACCAAGCCAAATAATATTAAGTGATAATGTTAAGGAAAAAAAAATAAAAATACCTACCGAAGAAAAATCAAATCATAAACACAAAATAAATACTTTAATTACTAGCCCATCAGGGGAAGATAATCACACTCATGAAATAACAGCCTTTGAAACTATGGAAGCTTTGCCAGAAATTACTTTGTGGGGAAACTTAAAAATTAATGATAAAGTATTTATAATCCAATCTAATGATAAACAATTATTTTATGTTATGGAGGTTTTAAAAGATGATACCAAAAAATAATATTATTGACCTTCAAAATATAAATAATATCGAAACTTCCAAAACTTACTATATTAATTTCGGAAAAGAAAAAATCCAAAATAAAATTGATGAACTTGAAGCAGTTAAACAAGCTGTTTACATGATTTTAAATACTGAAAAAAATGCTTATACTATGTATCCGTTAGGTTATGGTACTAGTCTGGAAAAATATATTGGGAAACCATATGACTATATAATTGGGGACATAGATAGAGAAATAAAAGAAAGCTTATTAAATGATGATCGAATTTTAGATGTGTATAATTTTAATTTTAGCAGAGATAAAGAAAATATTTTAATTACTTTTACAGTATTAACAATATTTGGAGAATTTGGAAAGGAGGTTGTTTTATAAATGGAAATATTGCAATTAAATAGAACACCTCAAGAAATTTTAAACGATATATTAAAACGTTTGACGGATGTTGACACACGACCATCATCTGCCAATTATCAAAGTGTTAGTGCGATTGCTTATGAGCTTAGAAATATAGCCTTACTTATACAATGGGCACTAAATCAAACTTTTATTGGGACAGCTACCGAGGAATATTTGGATATGTTGGCAGAACAATATAAATATACTAGGGAGCAAGCGAGGACAGCAATAGTAAAAGCTGAAATAATAGGAGATACAGAAGTTCCGATCGGAAATAGATTTGCATCTGTGGATTTAGCGGATAGTATAATTTATAAAGTTATTAATAAGGCTGAAAATAATATATATTATTTACAAGCTGAAAAATTAAATCCACAAGCTAATTATTATATTGGGGATATAGTAATCATTGATTATATCGAAGATTTAAAAAGTGCTAAAATCATAGAGGTTATAAACCCTCAAAGGGAAGCTGAAGATGATGAAACTTTCAGAAAAAGAGTACAGGAGAATTTAATAGCAGAAGCTACAGATGGAAACATAGCACAGTATAAAAAATGGCTTTCGGAAATTGATGGGGTAGGAAAAAGTAAAATAACTTCTTTATGGAATGGTGCTAATACTGTAAAATGTACGATTTTAAATGAAATAAATAAAAAAGCTAGCACAGAATTAATAGATACAGTTCAAAAAATATTAGATCCAGAAAGTGAAGGGTTAGGGGAAGGATTAGCTCCGATTGGGGCTATTGTAACAGTTGATACTGCCGAGGAATTAACAATCGATATAGATATAACTGTAGAATATAAGCCTGGTAAAAATAACGCTCCAAACCTAAAAAAAGAACTTAATGAATTTTTTGGGACTATTGCTTTTGATAGGTCTGTTGTATCTTATTTACAGATTGCGAGTGTTATTAGTAATAACGCGGATATAGATTATATTGTCGCTTTAAATTTAAATGGAGGTCAAACTGATATTAGGTTAAATATTAACCAAATACCAGTATTAGGAAGTTTAAATGTTAATTAAATATTTACCAGATTTTTTGAAAAATATTGAGGATTACAAAGAACTATTTAATAG
>CAMWMY010000225.1 GCA_947175465.1 uncultured Erysipelotrichaceae bacterium
GAATTAGAGAATCATTGTTTTCATAGTCAAATATTTTAAATAAAGTTTGCATATTTATATTAGAAAAATTAGGTAAGTGCATAGATTCTTCTTGATCATTGATTGAAATAGGATGTTTTAAGCAGTATCAAAAGGATTACTGCCTTTTTTCTTTCTTTATGAAATACTTTTTGATATAATATTTCTAACATGTCGAGAGGAGTTTGTTATGGATCAGAAATTTATTAGAAACTTTTCGATTATAGCCCATATTGACCATGGGAAGTCTACATTGGCTGATCGAATCCTTGAAATTACAGAGACTGTCCAACATAGAGAAATGAAAGATCAGTTATTAGATTCTATGGATTTGGAAAGAGAAAGAGGTATTACGATTAAGTTAAATGCCGTTCAGCTAAAATATACATCTTTGGATGGACAAGAATATGTATTCCATTTAATAGATACCCCAGGGCACGTGGATTTTACATATGAAGTTTCTCGTTCACTTGCAGCTTGTGAAGGAGCTGTACTTGTTGTGGATGCAGCACAAGGAATAGAAGCTCAAACATTAGCAAATGTGTATTTAGCATTGGATAATAATTTAGAGATTATACCAGTTATTAATAAAATTGATTTGCCAAGTGCACAACCTGAAGTTGTAAAAAAAGAAATTGAAGATGTAATTGGATTACCTGCTGATGAAGCACCTTTAATTTCAGCTAAAAATGGCTTGAATATACGAGATGTATTGGAAGCAGTTGTTAAATATGTACCTGCCCCTCAAGGAGATGATAAGGCACCATTAAAAGCATTAGTATTTGATTCTATTTATGATACATATCGTGGTGTTATTGCCTTTATTCGTATCAAAGAAGGGGAAGTAAAGGTAGGAGATCGTATTCGCTTTATGGCTACAGGAGCAGAATATGAAGTATTGGAACTTGGAGTAAGAACACCTAAAGAAGTGCATACGAAAAAGTTGAGTTGTGGTGAAGTAGGATGGCTAAGTGCAAGTATCAAATCAATAGCTGATGTACATGTTGGGGATACGATTACCTGCGTTGATCATGCAGCGGCTGAGCCACTAGAGGGATATCGTGTCTTAAACCCTATGGTATATTGTGGGTTATATCCAATTGATTCTAGTAAATACAATGATTTACGTGATGCGTTAGATAAGTTGCAATTAAATGATTCTTCTTTGCATTATGAAGCTGAGACCTCACAAGCTTTAGGGTTTGGATTTCGCTGTGGTTTTTTAGGTTTATTGCATATGGATGTTATCCAAGAGCGTATTGAAAGAGAATATCGCATTGATTTGATTGCGACAGCTCCTTCTGTTGTATATCATGCTTATTTGACAAATGGAGAAATGATTACTATCGATAATCCTAGTATGTTGCCTGATGTACAAAAGATTGATCATATTGAAGAGCCTTTTGTAAAAGCTACTATTATGACACCATCAGATTATATAGGTGCAATTATGGAGCTATGTCAAAAGAAACGTGGTATATATAAAGATATGCGTTATATCGATGATACTAGAATGAACATTATATATGAATTACCTTTAGGAGAGATTGTATATGATTTCTTTGATCGTTTAAAATCTTGTAGTAAAGGTTATGCATCTTTTGATTATGAATTAATCGGATATCAAGTAAATAAATTGGCTAAAATGGATATCTTATTAAATGGAGAAGTTGTAGATGCTTTATCTACGATTGTCCACAAGGAATTTGCATACCCAAGAGGGAAGGCAATATGTGAAAAATTAAAAACATTAATTCCAAAACAACAATTTGAAATACCGATTCAAGCTGCGATTTCTGGAAAAATTGTCGCTCGTACAGATATTAAATCACTACGTAAAAATGTATTAGCGAAATGTTATGGTGGAGATATTTCACGTAAAAAGAAATTGTTAGAAAAGCAAAAAGAAGGAAAGAAACGAATGAAATCGGTAGGGTCTGTAGAAGTTCCACAAGAAGCTTTTATGGCAGTATTATCTATGGATGAAGACTAAAATAGGCAAAATTGTCTATTTTTTTCTATTTTTGGCGAAGATAAACTGTAATTTTTCAATACATGCTAAAATGGACAAGAGGTGATCCTATGTATGAAACAGCACGCAAATATAGTGAATTAAAATATTATAGTAAGAAAGAATTATCGGAATTGATGGATTATTATGTATTAGAGCCAGTTTGGAAGGAGATAGAAACATATCGTTCCTTTTTTAGATATGAACTTCACTTTTATGAAAAAACTTATTATTTAACACAAAATCCTCTTGTTATCAATAAGCTTTTACATGTGCAAGAACAACTCTATCAATATACACTTCATCATCAAAAAGATACAATAAATATCCAAGAGCAATTTTTAAGTGAAAATGAAAAAGAGGCTTTGCAAAGATATCTTTTACAAATGAAAATAAATACTCTTTTACCAGAAAAAGAAATTTATCATCGTTGCATTCACTTATTTCAACTTCAATATGATTGTAAATTAGATGTGATAACCATTTTATCTGATCACAATCTTCCTTTTTTAATCAAATTATTTCTACTTATTTATATGACAC
>CAMWMY010000226.1 GCA_947175465.1 uncultured Erysipelotrichaceae bacterium
TTGTATAAAAAAACGCAAAGCGGTAAAGTCGTTGAAACAATTGAAAAGATTGAAGAATATAAGTATCCATTTTATTATGCATGGATGGCATTAGATGCAAACACATGTCCTGAAGTAGAAGAAGGAACAATTCACCCGTCACTATTTAATTCTTATATTTCAAATCTTGATTCTGAAGTAAATAGATTGTGTAAAACTCTAAATGAAGATTCATTATTTCGTCGAATACTAAAGAATGACAATGTTACAGATTATCTGGTAAAATTATATACCCTTATCTTGGATAATTTGACTCATGCTAACATTAACATAGAAATGTTCGTTAGTCATAAGAATACAATTGATATAGAAAATGTCAATTTGCAAAACAAGAAGTATGATAATGAAGAAGAACAAATACCTTCAATTTTACGGGAAGTTTTAGTGTTTAAATCTAATGAGCACCAAAGGTTTGAACATGGCGTTCCTGTTAAAGGTTTACAAAAATGTTTGAGAACTATTCAAATAGAAGTAAATAAGAATGGGTGTAAAGGCTATGATATAAAGCCTGGAGATGGCTTTATAGTAAGAATGTTCAATAACGATAATGGTTCTGCTCAAATGTCAGCTAAACCGATGAGACTATATAAAAAAGAGGACGACATGATAGAATTAAGAGGTTATCCTTTAATGGCTATCTCTCCATTTGGTTGGCAACCTGTTGATTATAGCGAATACAGTCTTACTTTACATCTCGAAAATGGAGCTTGGAAGAAATGTTGTTTACACCTACTAGACAGAGATGTAGTTATTGAATATAGATATAAGAACACTATCAATAAAGATTTGCTTGAATAATAATATAATTATAATTGTTTATGAAATACATAATAAAAGAAATTCTAATAGAAGATTCTATTTCTGATGGGAAAGTTCTTCTGGCTAAAGTTACAAATGCGGATGATTTAAGACCAGAGTCTGATCTAAGCATTTTTGCTTTTCCTTATTCTGACGATTTGGAACAAAGCCTCACTCAATTAATCTGTAGTTCTAATAGTAACCTTTCATTTTGGGAACCTAACGAGGATGATTTTGTCGAAGATACAATTATTGATGAATATGGTGATGAGATAATGGTATTTAAATCATTAGATTTGATTCCAGAATTTGAGCTTGACGATGATTATGATGACGAATATGATGAAGAGGATTTAGAACGCGAAGAGGACATGTTCGCTCTTGAAGACGAAACAGAAACATTCGATTCAGGAATTGAGGTTTATGAAGATAAAAGCATCGATGAAGATCCTGATGATATTTTTAATGACTTTTATAATGAGGATTCATATATATCTGATAAACGTTATTCCGAAGACGAACTCAAGAAAATGTCTGTTAGAGAGAGACACGCAGAATGTTCTAAATGTTCAAAGGCAAAGAATCTTGGTTGCCTAATTGCCTTTTATACATATTTCTTTTATAATGGATGTCAGGCAACTAATGAGTATGTTGTTCCTGGGTTGGCTTACTTGTATGGAAGAGCAAAAGACGTTGATAAGTTAAATCAAATATTGACGAAATATGCTTTTTGCTTATGGGAGTTATCTCAACGCTCAAAAGAAGTAACTCAATCACTGTTAGAAATTGGTTTGTCTTATCCATATATTTCAAATCAACAGGTTGATTACCTGGAGTCATTGTATAATGACCCCAAGTATTGTGAGATGATGGATGATATTCTTTACGACAAAGAAAAATTGCCCCGAAAAATATCTGGAATTACTAAAGATGAATTATCTAAAACGAATGACACATTCTCACCTAGGCTGCTAAAAGAGGTTTACAATTGCTTCATTCTGAATCAAAGGGCCCAGAATAAAAGAGATGATGAATACACCGAATATTTTGTATATGTTAGAAGGACTAATAGCATTATAAAGAAGGAATATGGTCAAGTGGGTTCAGGTGAATGTGTTATCGGAGGTACATTGGATATGAAGTCGTTTATTGAGTTCATTGAACCCAAATACGGTAAAGAGTGTTCTAATTACTTTCTACGAGAGGTGTTGAAAAACAAACCTTGGTATAATGATACAGATAGTTTAATTCGCTCATATTTTGAATGGGTTGATTGGGACCTATTAACAGATATTGCAAAAGAGTTCTTTGCTCATGACACCCAGAAAATTGATGAATTGAAAATGGATATTGCTTTGCTATATTTAAAACGCTTAAATAAAAAAGAGTAATTTTCTTATCCTAAGGTAACACATAGATAAATCTTTTTATATGCAATAATTATGATTAGACTGATTTCAAATGTCGAACCGTATGTCTATACTCACCAATGTGCATGTGGTGAGAATAAAGGCGATATAATGTCAATGGAAGGAGTGCAGCACTTTCTTGTAGAGACGCTGTATGAGAGTTTTTGTCATTGCGGCTCCAACATAAGAAGGGTGGGAGATACGTGGAAATATCATAATGTAAGAAAGCCGGGAGTCTTTCAGGGGTTGTTCTCGTCGTTAAAACAACAACCAGATCTAATTTACAGAATGGATGGTGAC
>CAMWMY010000227.1 GCA_947175465.1 uncultured Erysipelotrichaceae bacterium
TTTATATATAGATTACTATTGTTGTACTGCAAATAATGATAATTGTACTTTTTGTTTCTCTTCATCAATATGGGATACCCATACACGTACAATGTCCCCAATGGATACAATTTGGGAAGGATGCTGTACTCTTTGCTTACTCATTTTTGAAATATGTATTAAGCCATCTTCTTTCAATCCAATATCCACAAATGCTCCAAAATCGACTACATTACGTACAACACCTTCTAATTGATCACCAATATGCAAATCTTCTAAAGTTAATACATCACTTCGCAAAAGTGGGCCATCATATTGATCACGATAATCACGCAAAGGTTGTGCAATGTGATCAAAAATATCTTGTAAAGTATAGGTATCACACGCAAAACGTTGGCTTAAATCATCAAGGGAAGATTGCTGAATCGCTTCCATAGCTTTATCACTTCCCATATCCTGAGGTTGTAATTTTAACTCTTCTAACACTTTTTTTGCTATTGTATAACTTTCAGGGTGAATAGCTGTTTGATCTAACTTTTCACTTCCATCTTCAATGCGTAAAAAACCTGCTGCTTGTTGAAAAGCTTTTTCCCCAATTTTAGGAACATCTTTCAACTGTAAACGATGCATAAAAGCACCATTCTTTTCTCGATAATCCACAATAGCTTTGGCTGTTGCACTCGTAAGCCCTGAAATATGTTTTAAAAGCTCTACAGAGGCTGTATTAATATTAACCCCTACACGATTGACTACTTTTGAGACAACAAATGCTAAACGTTCTTTTAATCGATTAGTAGCTAAATCATGTTGGTATTGTCCTACACCAATGGATTGAGGATCTATTTTAATTAACTCAGCTAATGGATCAATAATTCTTCTAGCAATACTAATGGCCGATCTTTGTTCCACTTGTAAATCAGGGAATTCTTCTCTTGCTAAAGTTGAGGCAGAATATACAGAGGCACCTGCTTCCGATATAATTGTATAAGTTAAAGCTAAGTTATGCTCTTTAATAAATTGAGCGACAAATTGCTCACTCTCTCTACTCGCTGTTCCATTTCCAATAGCAATGATATCAATTGCATATCCTGTACATAAAGATAAAAGTTTTTCTTTTGCTTCTTTGATTTTAGCATTTGGCTGATGAGGATAAATCACATCAACATGTAACAATTTCCCCATAGTATCAATAACTGCTAGCTTACATCCTGTACGATAAGCAGGATCAAACCCTAATATACACTTATTTTTC
Source organism: uncultured Erysipelotrichaceae bacterium (assembly GCA_947175465.1). Taxonomy (GTDB): domain Bacteria; phylum Bacillota_I; class Bacilli_A; order Erysipelotrichales; family Erysipelotrichaceae; genus CAMWMY01. The sequence goes on from CAMWMY010000227.1 coordinate 1,232, forward strand.
ATTGGAGGTTGTAATAATAAACGCTCTATATTTAAAGAAAAAATAGCAATCGACTGTTCTTGTGCCTTTTCACTTAATTCTTTTCTAATTTCACGCTCAATACTAGGAAATGCTAAACGTTTTAATCCATCTGCTACAGCTTCTTCAATAATCGAAGCTACACAAGCAGAGGCGTGTTTTAAAAAGCGTTTGCTTGCCCACTGCATAATATATTCTTTATCATAAGAAAAAGAAACACTAAATACTTTTTCCTTTTCTCCACGATCAATTGCCATAATACGATGAGATGCTAATGTGGATACACGTTCACTATAGTCATAATACATCTTATAAACTTTTCGCTCATCTTCATGATTTTTCTTCTCTTTCGTAATAATTTTTCCATATTGTTCAATACTTTTACGAATACGGTTACGAACAGGAAGTTCATCACTTACCATTTCCGCAATAATATCTTTGGCACCTTGTAATGCATCCTCTATAGTTGCAACTTGCTCATTCAAATATTGTTGTGCTTCTTTTTCAACATCCGCTGTTTCAGGTGCTTTTAGCAACCATTTCGCTAATGGCTCTAAACCTTTGGCAATCGCATCCGTTGCACGTGTTTTCCTCTTCTGTTGATAAGGACGATAAATATCTTCTACTTGTGATAATTTCTCACAATTGCTTACGGCAAGACGAATTTCATCATCTAACTTTCCTTGTTGTTCAATTAAACGTAGCACATCTTCTTTTCTTTGTGCTAGTTTCACTTGATATTCATACTGTTCTTGGATTGTTCGAATTTGCTCTTCATCTAATCCCTTAGTCATCTCTTTACGATAACGCGCAATAAAAGGAACTGTATTTCCTTCTTCTAATAGCGCTAATGTTTGTTCAATTTGCTTTACGCTTATATGTAAATCTTTTGCAATCGGTTCTATTATCTGTTGCATATATACTCCTCTACTTTAACACTAAAATACTTTCACCTGGATTGGTTGTCACTAATACTCTTTTCAATCGTTTATGATGATATTGTTTTCGTATATAAACTTGTAAACTCGTTCCACCATGATATCCATGAATTACTACTACTTCTTTTACATGAATGGGTAAGCGTTGAATATAATCATCTAAATATTTTTTTACTTCTATGGTTGTAAAACCATGAATATCCACTTGATATTGCATTTCTTTTCCTCACTTACATACTCTTTATTATATAAAGAATATCCTAAGAATACAAGGTAATTAACTACATCTCTTCTTATCTTCTTCATTTTTTGATTCTCTTTTTAGTCTTCCTAAAATGAAAAACCAATATGC
>CAMWMY010000228.1 GCA_947175465.1 uncultured Erysipelotrichaceae bacterium
CCCTTTCTTATCACCTCTTCCACCCCATCTTACTATAATATTATCAGGTAAAAAGCTTATAAAAGCAGAATCCCCCAATTTTAAAGCTTCTTCTTTGTCAGGTATAATTTCTCCTTCGGCAAAGTAGAAGTTACTTTTCACATTATCTTGTGGCCTTAAACAATCACATAATGGCGTAATACACATTAAGAATCTATTGGGTTCTCCTTCTAGTCTAAACACATCACCAAAATTGATTATATGGCCTCTTTTATCCATCTGATAAGCGTTGTAAAAAAGATTGATTTTGGCAATATCATTTAAATCAGGCTCTTGATAATTCTCAGTGTATTGTTTATCTAGGAACTGAGGATCCAACAATAAAGAAACCTTTTCCCGTAAGGAAATAGAAATTTTTTCTTGCAAAACCTCATTCATGAAAGAATAAAAATAATGTTCCAAATTCTGTTCTTTCAGTTTCTGACGATGATATAATAGAGCGTTTTTAGAAAACGAAATGAATTCATGGTTTATAATGGAGCTTCTCTTAGTAATATTATTATGTAGCTCTAAACCAAGCAATTGATTAAAGTTATTTGAGTCATTAATTATATGCTCAATATATACTTTAAATAGATTTTCTGCTTGAACATCGTCTTTTTTTAGTATAGACACGATTGTGTTATTTAAAACAACAATTTTTTTTTCGCGATCTATGCGACTGGGTGAATAATGTGGAATAGAAGATTTACATGTATTCCATCGAGAAATAGACGCAGAAATTATGGCATCTATGGGATCTTGTTTTCCAGTGATGGTTTTTAGTCTGGGAATAATTGTTTTATTTATTTTAGACAATTCCCTCATTTCGGATGATGTCAGAGTTTTATTGTTGCGATTTATGTTTATACGATCAATAATATCGAATACTTCACGACCATAGCCTTCTATTTCTAGTTGTTCCTTTATTTCATCATACTCTTCTGCTGTCATATTAGAGAAATATGACAGAATATTGTTAAAGACGATGTCAAGGTTGCTTTCGGATGTATATATTGTACAAAAATGGAGATGTTCCGTATTGACGATTTTTGATAAAATTATCAATGCTTCTTCTTCTCCTGATTGATCTTTAAGTTTCCAATCTAAAATTGCAAGATCTCGTTTGTCCGTAAAAAAAGACAAAATTTCATCATCGTTTTCATCACCAGGCACATATTTGTGTACCACGAGAGAAATCCCATTGTTTTTGAAATTTTCATATAATTGAACTGAGAGATCTTCCTCAAATGTTTTTTCACTCGATTCATTTTGATAGAAAGGTCTTGCCTTTTCATCAATATATATTGCTGACTTAATGGCACTCTTTAAAATGTGATTTGCTCTTTCTTGGTATGACATATGAATTATGATTTTAACTTTATAACAAAGCAAGCTCCACCTAGAGAATTATATTGTTTATCATTGGTCGCATATATATCATATCCAGACTCCATTAAAACCTGCTTCACTAGATACAAGCCAATTCCTCTGCCATTCGGCCTATTTGAGTAAAATAATTGGAAGATCTTTTCTAATCTATGCTCCTCTATTCTTTGACCAGAGTTAGCAATTAGAAATTCATTTGTACTATTGAGGTAATCCAGCTTAATAACTTTTGATGAAGAATTCTTTAGCCAGTAGACAGCATTATTTACAATATTTATAAAGACGGTGTGTATCACAGGTTCCTTTATATTTATTGCATGTTGCAAGAATGCTTCAGTTGCTAGCAACTCTATATTGATATCCTTAAAGGAATTTTCAAAAAACTTTTTTAAATAAGTGTATATCATTTCTCCCGAAATTAGCTTTGGGATTGCTCCTGATATACGATACAACGGTGAAAGCAGTTCGTATTTTGTTTCTAACTGTTTGAAATTCTTAATGAGATATTCAAACTCACAGGAATTTGCAAAGATGTTATCAGACGTAAGAAGTTTTAATGAATGATTTATTTTTGCATATATTTGATTGAATTCATGATCAATAATTTCAACAGCGATACCCAATTGTGCGGTTTCCCGAACTTGTTCCCATTGAGCCTTCATATTTTCGTATTCCATACGATAGACGCCTTGAACAAGTTCTTCATCCACATCAAAATTTAGCGTTTTAATGTGTCTAACTATAGGAAATATTGTTTGCTCTGCCCGCTCTAAAAGATTTTCGTATTTTGATTCTAATAGAGAGGAATAATGCGGTATCTTTTCTTTAGAATCAATTCGGGAATTTATATCAGCCGTATATTGGTTAAAATCATAAAGTAGGTTTTCAGAACGATTTTCATATTCTGATTTCAAATAGTTAAGGCTACTTATGAGATTATCCTTATGGTCATATATCTTCTTTTCAAGTTCGGCACGGTATTTCGCGATTCTTTTAGAAAAGTCTTTTTTTAGATCTTGAATCTCCAATATTTTTTGAGCCTTTCTAATAAGTCAAAGCTTTTGTGGATAAATGACGTCATTGAAGTTCTCCAATTCTACGGAATACTTATCCAACCGATCCAGCTGAGTAT
>CAMWMY010000229.1 GCA_947175465.1 uncultured Erysipelotrichaceae bacterium
GCTCAATACTTCTAATACTCCCAATAAAAATATTACAAAAACGTGTATTTTTTATATACCCATCTACAATTTGATTTATCAATGTTTTAAAATTGCTCATTATAAATAAACCCCCTCAGGATTTTTTTCTATATCATTTTGTATTTCTGCTTTAATAATTTCAAGCATTTTTTTAGAATCTTCTTCATTGCCTTTTGATGTATAGTATAAATAAAATTTTTGTTCAACATTTCTGCTATAATCATTTATATATTTTCTTTCAGATATATCTTTTATAAACTTTACATCTTCACCCATACTATCTAAACTTTTATTTATACTGGCTGTATTATTATCAATATTAGATATATTTGATGAAATATCGGGAATACTGCCAGTAAAATCTCCAAGGCCATTAATTCCTTCAAAACCTATTTCATCTTTATTATTTTTAAAACTGTCCATCTTGCTTTTTGTCCAATCATGGCCTATTTTAAAAGTTTCTGAAATATCTAGTTTTTCCATAAAAATCTTACCTGTGCCAAATTTTTCCTCAACAAAATTTTTAACTCCTGCTCTCCAAGTGGAAATAACTCCTGCCAAATTAGAACCAAAAACAGCGTCAATTCCTTTAGCAATAGTTTCCAAAATTCCTAGAATATTATCACCCATTCCTACAAATAGTCTAATTACTGAACCTATTGGGTCGTTAAAAACATTTCCTATAAAATTAGCAATATCAGCTATAACATTCCATATAGATGCACAAGATGCCATTATAATCCCAACAATTACACCTGTTGCACTTATTGTTGTACCTTGTGTTTTATTGATAACTCCAATCAAGGTATAAAATATAGCTATTACTGCTATTATTGCTACTATTATCCAAGTTAAAGGGCAAGCATAAAGGGCCGCATTAAATCCATATTGGGCGACTGTTGCAGAAAATGTAGCTCCAGATTGTAACATTAAACTAGCAGCAGAAACACTCGCCCTTAAATTGGATATTGATTGTAATCCATTAGCTATTGACTGCTGTATGTTATACATAGTCAATATTGCAACATAAGCACCTAATGCTACAACCAACCCATAAATTAAAGGTTGTGCAAAGCTTAAAGCTTCTGTTGTATACTCTATAGTATCAATTACCCCTATTATAACATTACTTAAAATACTTATAGAATTAGACACTCCATTTACAAAACTTTGAAACCCTTTACTATTAGCTATTTCCCCTATTTTAGAAATAACAGGTTGAAATGCTTGCAAAGCATTATTTTTAAATTCTGTCCATATTTGAGAATACGTAAGAGGCATTTTTTCAAACTCCTCGTTAATACTATCCGTTGCTCCTAATATAGCATTTCTAATAATATCAGATGTAATTTTCCCCTCGCTTGCCAAATTTCTTATTTGTCCTATATCTACATCAATGTAATCTGCTATTTTTTGTATTATATTAGGTGCTGCTTCAAATACTGCGTTTAATTCTTCCCCACGTAAAACTCCAGAACCAAGGGCTTGTGTTAATTGTAATGTTGCTGAACTCATTTCCGCTTGAGTTGCCCCTGCAATAGTGAACATTTTATTAAGATTTTCAACAAAACCTATTATTTCATTTGTATTTTTAAATACATTTCCTGAACGTTGTCCTATAGATGCAACTGCATTTGCTGTATCAAAAAATGCCCCTCTAGAACGGCTAGCACTTTCAAAAATATTTTCTATAAGCTCCTCTGTTGTTATAAGTCCATCATTTATTAAATCAAGCCTTGCGGTAGTCTGTGTTAAATTATCGCTTATTTTAATTAAGCTTTCAGCACTTTTAATCCCTGTCCAAATTCCTGTTATTGCAACAGCAACTTTTTTCGCACTCCCAATTAACCTGTTAAATTCATTGTTAGAAGTGTTACCAAAATTTTCTGCTCTTTCTTCACTTTCTCTAAAAGCTTCTGCAATAGAATCTACCTCTGCAACTGCACTATCAAGTCTTGTATCTATATCCCCTATAATACTTTTGTCTAAAGCAGTATCTGTGTCATGAATAGAACGTGTTAATATCTGCATACTTGATGCAACTTCCCTAACAACTCTAGACATTCCATCAGTTAAGCTTAAAGTTGTATTTATTGACAATTTGCACCCCCCTTTATAATTTATTTGTTTCTTTTTTTCTCTTTTCCTGTATAAAATCAATAAAAGCCATTATTGTCGCTTTTTCATATCTGTCCATTTCTAAAAATTCTCTAGGTTTAATATTAAATTCTAAAAGGGCATTATAGCTATAATAAGTAGCCATATCGCCCTTTTCAATTAGTTTTTTACTTCTTCTTTTAATTCTCCTATATCTTTATTAAACCCACTTAAAGTTTGAATTTCTTGTACAAGAGTATGAATTTCTCCAGCTAATAAAACTTTATTTATGTATTGCTCAGAAGTTACACACCCTAATTTATTTAGGCTTTCAACATCTTTAAAATCTGGGTAAATTACAGAATTTAATAGTATAAGATTGCTTAATTTATTCTCATCAACTTCAACTACACCTTT
>CAMWMY010000230.1 GCA_947175465.1 uncultured Erysipelotrichaceae bacterium
GTATGCTTATTTTGTTAATTTTTCAACTACTTCTAAAACTGCATCGTAGTTAGGCTCATTTTTAATTTCGCTAACATATTCTACATGTTGTACGACATCGTTTGCATCTACAACAAACACAGCACGTGTTAATAAGCATAGCTCTTTTAAAAATGTACCTGTTGCCTCAGCAAAGCTTTTTGTTTGATAATCACTTGCTGTAACCACGCGATCATTTCCTTTGCTTTGACACCAACGATCAAGAGCAAATGGAAGATCCATAGAAACAGCATAACAGCTTACTTCTTTCTTATCTTTTATATACTCCATGAATTTAGCTACTTCCATAGAACACACACCAGTATCTAAAGAAGGGACAGTAAGAAAAATACGTACGCCTTTTGTATCCGCTTTACGAATAGCACCTAAATCATTCCCTACAATTGTAAAATCAGGTAATGTATCTTGTACTTGTAATTGTTTTCCTAATAAAGTAACTGGGTTTCCTTGAAATGTAATATTCATATAATCTCCTCCTTGGTTGAACAAATTTATCATATAAAAAATAAAATTGATTGTAAAATCATATGCCCTAAAAGAGAGTATCCTAAATCTAAGGTCACATTTGCACATTTTAGCATATACTAAAATGGAACAAAAGCCTTCTTAGTTCAACTAAGAAGCTTTCTTTAAAAGGAGGAATTGTATGTGTGGTATAGCTGGTGTTTTTCATTATCATGATCAACCTTTAGACAGTAACAATTATGAAGCAATGTTAAAGACGATGAAGCGTCGAGGCCCTGATCAACAAGGTATTTATAGCGAAGAGTCTATTGCTTTATTACATGCACGTTTAAGTATTGTAGACTTAGAGCATGGGAAACAACCTATGCATTTTCAAGATTATGTACTCATTTATAATGGTGAACTCTATAATACAAATGAATTAAGAGATGAATTAATCGCTTTAGGTTATACATTTGAAAGTCATAGTGATACAGAAGTTTTATTAAAATGTTATGCACATTGGAAAGAAAAGTGTGTCGAAAAATTAAATGGAATTTTTGCTTTTGCAATATGGTCAAAAACATCTAAAACATTATTTATTGCCCGTGATCGTATTGGTGTAAAACCTTTCTTTTTTGTAAATAAAGATCAATGTTTCTATTTTGCAAGTGAAATTAAAACATTACTTGCTCATCCTGATATTCCTGCCCAAATAGATGCTCATGGTATTGCTGAAATTATGTTAATTGGACCAGGAAGAACGCCAGGTTTTGGTGTTTTTAAACATATTCAAGAACTAAAACCTGGACATTATGGTATCATCAACCAACATTCTTTTGAAATCAAACCATATTTCACACTCCAAGATCGTGTGCATACAGATAGTTTTGATGAAACAGTAGCTAAAGTTTCTTATTTCGTACAGGATGCAATCGAAAGACAGCTTGTAAGTGATGTTCCTGTTGCGACATTTTTATCTGGTGGTTTAGATTCCAGTATTATTTCATCAGTAGCTAGCTCTTATTTAAAAAAACAAGGAAAACGTTTAAAAACCTTTTCCGTTGGTTATAAAGAAAACGAAAAATATTTTAAAGCAAGCAAATTTCAGCCAAATAGTGATGCCTATTATATCCAACAAATGACGCAATATTTACAAAGTGATCATCATGAAATTATCTTAGATTCAAAAGATTTAGTAGATGCTCTTTTTGAAGCTGTCGATGCAAGAGATTTACCAGGAATGGCTGATGTTGATTCCTCATTACTCCTCTTCTGTAAAAAGATCAAAGAACATGTAACAGTTGCTTTATCAGGAGAATGTGCGGATGAATTATTTGGTGGTTATCCTTGGTTTCGAGACAAAGAAATTCGTATGCAAGAAGGCTTCCCTTGGGCACAGTCTACCAAATATCGTAGCCAGTTCTTAAAAGACAAATGGCGTGAAAAAATAGATGCCGAAGCTTATGTAAATGAATTGTATGAACAAACTTTAGCCCAAGTTCCTAAAGTAGAAGGAATTGATGAAGAAGAGGGGCGTATGCGAGAAATGTTTGTGTTGAATATAAAATGGTTTATGCAAACACTTCTTGATCGAAAAGATCGCATGAGTATGTATAATAGTTTAGAAGTTCGTGTCCCTTTTTGTGATATGCGTATTCTTGATTATTTATACAGTGTTCCTTGGTCAATGAAAGATTATAAAGGTAGAGAAAAAGGACTTTTAAGAGAAGCAATGAAGGATTGGCTACCTGAAGAAGTTCTCCATCGTAAAAAAAGTCCTTATCCAAAAACCTTCCATCCTGAGTATCGTGCAGCTGTTGAAAAATTACTCCAAGACATTATAGATGATGAAAGTTCTCCATTATTACAAATTGTGAAAAAAGAAAAATTAGTAGAACTTTTAAAAGAAGATCGTGCGATTCCTTGGTATGGGCAATTAATGACGACACCTCAAACAATCGCTTACTTTATACAAATCAATTATTGGATGAAAAAATTTGAAATTGAAATTGTTGAATAAATTATTAAATGATACTAAATCAAAAGAC
>CAMWMY010000231.1 GCA_947175465.1 uncultured Erysipelotrichaceae bacterium
ATACGGATATTGCAAACGCTAACCCAATCCGTTACAGAAGCTATTACTACGATTCGGATACCGAACTGTACTACCTTAACACGCGCTACTACAGCTCCGATATGTGCAGGTTTATCAATGCGGATGGTCAGTTGAATAATGATATTATTGGTAATAATCTGTTTGCTTATTGTGGTAACAATTCGATTTGCCGTGCAGACGATAGTGGTCAAGGCTGGTGGATTCCTGCTTGTGCATTAGTGGGTGCAGTTGTTGGTGGTACTTCAAAAATTATATCTAATCTTGCATCTGGAAACACTTGGTATAATGGTGTAGTGGGTGCAGCATTAGGCGGTGCAGTTTATGGTGGCGTTTTGGCAGCTACCGGTAATATTGTTGCGGCCTCTTTTGCAGGTGCAGCAACTGAAGCAGTATTTAATGAGGTAGTTTCATATATTCCACATGCTTCAAAATTAGTGGCTTCAAACACACCAAAAAAACTAAACAAAAATAATATTAGTAATTCTTTAAATACAGTTTCAAATGAAACATTGGTTAATGGAGTTATAAATATTGCTACAGGTAAAATCGCAGGAAAAATTATTCCGACAAACAATGCATGGTTTAAACCACAAAAACTTTCATCTTCATTTCTCGGAAATTATGCACTTAAATCACATAGCCAATCCTTAATACAAGGCAGATGCATATCAGGAATTAGTGCTATGATACAGCTTGTTAAACAATTAATTGAAGAGTCAAATGAAGAGGCTCAACAACCAACTGTAAATCTTTATCCAGATGCAGATTAAAGGGGGGCTAAAGTTGAGTGATAAAATAAAAGAATTAGTATTAAAAATAGTGATAGTTTTAGGTTGCTTATTTGGAATACTTTTTATTGTTTTACCATTTTTTTCTTTATTTTTTCCTTATGATCCCGATTTAGAAGTTCCATTTCCGCAACCAATATATACTTTGTGGATAACTGATATGATCTTGTTTTTTTCCTGTGGGGGCTTAATTGTTGTATTAACTATAGTATTCAAAATAAAGCCTCAACCTGTAAAAGCAGAAAAAATGCCGCTTGCATTTGAAGATTACAATTCCTTATTGGATTTTATTCAAAATTCAATAATATTAAATGGTTATAAAAGGCAACAGGTTATACCATTTATATCAAATGGTGCAGTAATAGTCTTTGTAAGACCAAGTGGACTGTGGAAATTAGATTGCATTGCTCTTGTTCGTGTAAATGAATTAACAGATGAAATTTTGGATAAAGCAAATAAAGCAATTACAAAATCTCTCTGTGGATATTATGGAAAAGAAACAATTACAGATACTATAAGTATGATAACAATAGTTTGCGTAAATCGCATTACTCCTACATTTCAAAAGCTTGTAAACAGCAATATTGAGCAAGGTTTTAAGAATTTTAGATTGCCAGTTGGAATTTCTTTTGGTGGAAAACAAATTTACATTGCAAAACAAAAAGACGGTTTTGCAATTACAAAATACAAAAAACTCAGAAAAGAATTTCTTAATATTATGCATATTCAGGAGCAAAAAATTAAAGCAAAAAAGAAATAGAATAGTATACAGTTTCGTTTATATTGATGGTATAAGCAATACAGAGTATCGAATGTTATAAATGTTTATGGTGATTCGAAATGAATAATAAAAAATTGTATAGATTATTATTGGTATTATTGTTATTAATATTAGTGGGTTGCTCTAACGCTAATAACAATAATTTAGAGTCAAAGGCATTGTCTGAATCAGAAAATGTTTATGCAAACTATAGTTTAAAGGATATAGATACTTTATATAAGAAAGATAAAAATTATGAGATTTTATCAAATAAAGATCTTACTGTGTTTGAGTATACCATAACGGATAATAATGGTTATGTTATGGATTTTGGTTATCATAATTATCGGGGTAGTTTTGATATAGCACAGGAAAATAATTTTCTAATATTGAATTATGGCTTTGGCGGAAATTCATGGTATGAACGCTATTATGATGTATCTAATGGAGAAGTATCAAGGTTCTTTGAAAGACCAGTTCAAACTTCTAATAATTTAGTTGCTTACTTTACAGTGAAAGAAGATACTACAATTGTATTAGTGATACAAAATATTTTTGATTCAAATGTTTTTTATAAAGAAATTAAAAGGGATTTTTCCGATTTTGTTATAAAAGATAAAGTAAAAGTTGAATTTTTAGATAATGATACCAAATTGAAAATTTCTTATTGGATTAAACCTGACAATGAAATGATAACTGAAATAATTGATTTATGAAGCAATAATTCTTCTGTATCACAGTGTTAAATTGTTGCGAAAGTATTTACAATTAGTAAAATCAATACAATGGGGGTACATCCTTAACAACAGGGATGTACCTCTTTTCTACAATTGTGAATATTTTTCGCAATTGTAGAATGTAATTTTAAAAGCAGACCTACGGCAACGGAAATTATTATGATTTCACATATGACAGTCTTGACCAGATAACCCAAAAAAGGTATAATGGTGACGGACAGA
>CAMWMY010000232.1 GCA_947175465.1 uncultured Erysipelotrichaceae bacterium
ATCTAGTAGAATCACGATATACATGATCACTTACAACAACTTTTACTTCATTATGCTTACACAATTTTTGTAATTGTTTTAAAATATGGTGATGGTTACAAAAAGATCCACTAATTCCAAATAATATTTTTTTATTTTTCATCGATTTGATCCCTCACAAATTTAGCAATTAGCTGTCCTGCACTTTTATAAGCAATCATACTAGGTAAAGCACCTGCTTTGATTGCACGAATACCTAAAATTTGTGCAATTTCCATATCAATAACATCTGGAGTTGCAATATCAATAATCAATGGCTTTGACTCCCATGAACTAAGAACCTCTTTCTTCATGATAGGCTGCTCACTTGTATTAATAATGATTGAATATGGTTCTTCTTGTATCCATTCGTCTACACAAATGGCATTCGGTGTATCTTTTACTTCTCTTCGTACAATACGTGCCTCAATGCCTAAATCATTTAACCACGAAACAATGGCTTTTCCACATCTTCCATAACCTATAACATCTACTTTAAGCTCTTTAATCGATGTAGGAGTATTATCAATTAATAAAAATAAAACCCCCTCTGCTGTTAACTGCGCATTCTCAAGTAATATATTCTCATCTTGCATATAATATAAAATTTGACAAGGCAAAGCATCTAAAAAAGGATGTGGCAATCCTGCAAATATTTTACAAGAAGGAGATAACTTTTCCCAAAAAGTAGATGGTATCAAAAGTTTTTTTCCATTTGCCGTAATATTTCCTTCTTCATCTATACCTTTCACTGGTAAAATTAATACATCAATCTCTTTTATATCATCAAAATTCGTAAATTCATGAATAGCAGTCACAGTATACTTATGCGATAAAGCAAAGTACACCTCCTGCATTCTTTGATCATTGTTCACAACCGCTATATTCATAAGTACCTCCTCAATGTATTGTATGTATTACTAGGCTTTTGGTACATAAAAGTATAGAAAAAGAGTGTTTCTTTTAAAATGAGTTTTCTATATGAGACTCACTTCATCATCAAACACTCTTTTTTTCTTACTCTTGAACAAGTACGTAATAATTCTTTTTCCCTCTTTTAATTAAAGTCATGTTATCACAAATGGCATTGTCTTTTGAAAGAATAAAATCTTCTTGCGTTACTTTTTCACCATTAACTTGAATAGACCCTTGTTGAATCCACTCTCTAGCCTCTCTTTTACTAGAAGCAATATGAGCTTCTACTAATGCTTCTAATAAACTTACAGAATCTTCAACATTCTTTTTTTCTAACCCTTGTAATACTTGTTTAATATCTTCTTGTTCTAATTCTTTTATATTTCCTTTAAACAAGGCACTAGCAATATTTTCAGCTCTTTCATAAGCTTCTGCACCATGAAGGAAGCTAATAACTTCTTTCGCCAATATTTTTTGTGCTTCTCTTTTAAAAGGAGCTGTTTTTACTTTTTCTTCATACATTTCAATTTCTTCTCTTGTTAAAAAAGTTAACTTCTTTAAATAGTCAATTACTTTTTCATCCTCTGCATTTATCAAAAATTGATACATTTCATACACAGAGGTTTTTTCCTTATCTAGCCACACCGTCCCTTTTTCCGTTTTCCCAAACTTTGTACCATCTGCTTTGGTAATAAGAGGCATAGTTAAACCATAACATTCAACATCCGCACCATGTTTCTTACGAATCAATTCCAATCCGGCCGTAATATTTCCCCATTGATCTTGCCCACCTATTTGCATTGTACATCCTTTTTGCTCATATAAATGTAAAAAATCAATAGATTGTAAAATCATATAAGAAAATTCTGTATAACTAATTCCTGTTTCTAATCTACTTTTCACTGTTTCTTTGCTTAGCATGTAATTAATATTAAATAATTTCCCATAGTCACGTAAATAATCAATAAAATTTAAATTTTCATACCAGTCATAATTATTTACCATAGTGTAACCAAAAAGATCTTCAATTTGCTTTTTTAATGCTATATAATTTTTTTCTAAATATTCTTTGCTTATAACATCTCTTTCTTTCGTTGCACGTGGATCTCCAATTAATCCTGTTCCTCCACCAACAAGTATAATAGGATTGTGTCCATGATCTTTTAAACGTTTTGCTGTAAGCATACTAGAAAAATGCCCAATATGTAAACTATCTGCTGTAGGATCTGTCCCAATATAAAATGTTAATCCTCCTTCGTTTATTTTTTCTTCTAATGAAGGAGATGTAACACTTTCAATAAGTCCTCTCCATGTTAACTCTTCAAAAAGTTTCATCTTACCATCCTTTCATAAAAAAAAGCATCCTATATACAAGGACGCGCTATTCACGTGGTACCACCTTATTTCATTTCTCATCGAAATGCACTTTCACTCGTAACATGAGTGTCCTCGACTTTACTTTTCATAAAGTAGCTCCAAGGTGTATTCACTAAGAAACAATATAGATTTTCAGCCACCATCTACTCTCTAAAAATGTCACTTAGCTACTCTTTCTTTTCATCGCTATAGTTCTAAGTATATAAAAT
>CAMWMY010000233.1 GCA_947175465.1 uncultured Erysipelotrichaceae bacterium
TTCTGCTTGCCTTCCCTGGTACCAACATTCTTTTTAACATAATCTTTCTTTTCCTCGTCCAAATCACGTGTTTGATAATCTTATTCATATGTAGTATTTGCTAATTTTTTATGTCTTTTGAAAGAAGTGTCAAAACCTAATGCTTTTACTATATCATACACTTTGACCGCCATCGTATTAGACAATTCAATACACTCCCCATTTGCATTCATTATTTTATAAGAATTACCTTTAGGTGCAATTTGGGTTAATATACCTTTAAAAACTAATGATTCCACAACACGCCGGATAACTAAACTTACTTGATGTTTCTTCTCAATTTTTAGTTGTTTGATTTCCTTTTTGAGTTCATTCTTATCTCCTCCAAATTGAAAGCGTCTAATCTGGATGTATTCAAAGAACTCCTTTTGTAATAAATCAATAACTGTTTTTGAAGCTATTTTCTCCTTAGTTACTTGACACAGTAGATCTATTTGTTTGATCGGTTGAGTGCCAATCGACATAATACTTATTTTATCACTTAAAACTGCAATTTTCTCATCTATGACAAACATTTGCATTTTGAATTTCAAAGTCTTCTCTGCAATGGAAAAAGCTAAGGCGATTTGCTCTGTTTCTGAAAGTTCCTTAAAACTTTTTTGAATCTGTTCTTCTACTCTATTGAGACTTTCTTGAAAACGTTTTTCTTCTTCACCTTCCCAAGCCCGCTGACGCATAACAATAGCATTCCGATATTGTAATAGCAATATTCTTTTGCTCAAATTAAGTTTGAACTCCATATAGCTATAATTGCTATCTTGAAACAAGCTGTAAATAGATTTATAATGCTCATTTAAATCTGTAATATATTTATCTTCTATCATTACACATATTTTCTTTATATCAGCCTGTTCCTTATCTTTTAAATGTTGCTCTAACAGTTGAAATAGCTTTTCTTTATAATTTTCCATGACTTTACTATTTGGGATAAAGCATTAGTGTCCCATTAAAATTGGGACGAATTAAAAATTAAATAAACTTGGCCCATTTGGTCCGAATCGTTCTTTGTCATTTTGAAATTTAGTTTTATCAAAGAGGTCTCTCAGATGAGTCTTATCAGTCAATGAGATGCTCAGTATTTGTAACACTTCATATGTACTTCTGTCCAGTTGCATATCGTGTTGAATGATTGCCACCAAACAGTAAGCGCATATAACAGCATATATCTGTATTCGAACAGCATTCTCTGTAGTTCCCCAAAATCTTTTGATTTTAAGGTGCTGCTTGAGCCATTTGAAAAACAGCTCTACCTGCCAGCGATTTTTATAAAGTTCAGCAACTTGAAGCGCAGATATATGCATCGCATTGGTTATGAATGTAAATTCTCGTTCTTGTTCTTCATCCCAATATTTAACCAGTCTAAGTGGCTCTGGGTAATATTGTTTAAGATAGAATCCTGTCAGAAGTACACTTGCGTCTGAAAGCACATTCTTAGGCAGTCTACGTTTCCATTGGATGGATTTGTACCCGAGATTCTTTTTTGCTCTGACAACAAAGTAGGCTTCAATTTGATGAATTTTATACAGCATTTTGAAGTTGTTATAACCGCGGTCAAAAATGTAATAAGAGCTTGGTTCATAAGGAATTTCAATCATAACTTTAGAATCGTGTACGGATGCTTCCGTGATATGAAAGAATGCAGGAATCTGTGTTTCCACATCATATAATGTATGCACTTTGATACCACCTTTCTTTTTGCGGAAATTTGCCCACCAAAAGACTGAAAGGCACAGGTCAATAGTTGTCGAATCGAAAGCATAAACGTTACCGCCAAGTTTGAAAATATGATTAGCACACTTTTGTCGTGCTTCGCTAACCAGGTAGTAAGCATATTCTTCAAAGATGTGATAGTCTCTATCTTGATTTGCTCTTGCCAGCGATGACTTTGATACATTTTTACCCATTCCTAAATGATAACATTTGGAATGATGAGCTTCAAGAGCAACTATCAAATCTCGCAGACTTTCACGATTAGAAAGTTGACCAAACATCAAAGCAAGTAGTTGATTCCAGCAGGTGAAGTGCTTCACATATTTATCACCAGCATACTTGGTGACTATGCGGTTAAACTTACTTCGATTCAGAAATGAAGTCAATTGAGCGAAAACGTATTTGTCTTGGAACATATGCCATCGGATTAATCTGATGCAAAGCTACAAATTCAAGTCCGTTCGCTCGGAAAATCGCTGTAACTAACTAAATTTCAAATATTTCAAAGAACTCTTTTTGATTTTAATGGGACAGCAATGGGGATAAAGATAAAAAAAACTTTGATAATAGGATTTTAAACTGCGTTTTTTGTTATTTTTGCTTTTAATTATTAACAGTTGCGTAAGTAAGATAAATCGGAAGTTAAAAGTTTGGTTGACATTCTGTTGACACAAATAAAAAAGGCCCCTAACAAACTGTTGAATAACAATCTATTAGGGATCTTGTTTGTGGACCAGCCTGGGCTTGAACCAGGGACCTCCA
>CAMWMY010000234.1 GCA_947175465.1 uncultured Erysipelotrichaceae bacterium
GAACTTCGTAAGATTAAGGATTCATTACCCGCTGGTAGTATGCATAGAATAGCCGATGAACTTGGGCTAAACGTTGACACCGTTCGAAATTTTTTTGGTGGTCATAATTTTAAAGAAGGTAAAAGTGTTGGGATACATTTGGAACCTGGACCTGATGGTGGTTTGGTTATGTTAGATGACACTACAGTTCTTGATAAGGCTCTTAAAATATTAGATGAAATGAATGAATAATATATTTTGAGACTTGTGTAGTAAAACTCAGAACGGACATCTTAGAAGTAATGACTTATTTGATTTCACAAGCAATTTAGTTGTATTTCTAAGATGTTTTTTAAGATTAAAAAGGGAGTATAGGGAATAAAAGGATATTTTTAAAGTAGATCCCAATATTTGATAACACTTATATTTTCGAATTATTGTAACTTCCGTTTTATATTAAACATAACAGTGATTATTTTCCTTATATTTGCTGCGTCGTTTAGAGATTTCACTAATCAATAATAACATTAACGATACTGCATGCCATCAGGAATAACGGCTGCTTTTAACAACAAATGGCAATGAAAGTGAATCATTATATACTTGTTCGGTATAAAAAATCGGCATATATTTCTATCATAGAAATATATGCCGACTGATCATATCAATAGAAAATAGAAAAGCGAAGAACCAAGATGATTAATTGTTACCTAGCAACTTTTCTATTTCTTCAAATTCAGGCCCCATATCCAGATTATAGTATACACGATACAAGCCATTCATCCACAAATCCTTTTGATCAGGCTTCAATTCTCTTGCTTTTTCGTAGCAAGGTTTTGCTTTTTCATAGAAAGCCTTCAAAGTGGCTTGATCTTCTTTATACTTCGGATCATTAACATCTGCACTAGCTTTTTCTGAGAAATCTTGTGCTTGCAGACAATAGATTAATCCTAAGTTAGAATGAGCTTCTGCATAGTTAGGATCTATCTCAATTGTTTTGGTATAATATTCAATAGCTTTATTGAGCACATCTGCAGCCTCTTGTTCTTTCTTTTCATTTTTGAGATTGGTGTACATATTGTGGTAAAGATATCCTTTTACATATAAATAGAATGTATTACTAGGATCTTTCTCTAACATGCTGTCTGCAAATTGCATAGCTTCGTCATATTTGTTATTATTGCTGTAATAATCAATCAAATGACCAAAGAAGAATGAGTGTTGCGGATATTTCTGTATACCTTCTTTCAAAGAAGCAATCCATTTAACTGTATCGCCTTGTGCTTTCAATGCAGTAGAAATGAATTCCATAGCATATTGTCCCACTTCTTTATCGTTTTGAGCGTAAGGAGCATATTTTAAGACACTTGAATAATCTTCCATTTTAGCAGCTGCTATACTTGCGTAATATGCTATCTGAGGCAAAATTGTATCTTTTTGCAGGAGGTTTTCACTTTCAAGCATCGGGCTTACTGCTGTTTCAATATAAGCTCCAAAGAAAGCTAATGCTTCTTTGTTTTTCTCCATGTTATAATATTGAACACCGCCATTGATCAAATTAGGTCGCTCAGCCATAATAGCAGCAGCATTAGCCTTTCTGTATTTATTCTTAATTTTACCTTTTTCGTTGGGAACTTGTGCAAGTTCATCGCATTTGAGATAGTACTTACACATATTCAATACATTATTGTACACTTGCAACGTATCATAGGGTTTTCTTAGATAGGCATTTTCCATCTGCTTTTCATTACTTTTCTTCTGAATATAACCTGCTACGTCCCAAGTCTCGGCATTATCCTTTGTTTCCGGATTAGTCAAAGCTTGATTAATAAGCTGTTCAGCCTTCTTGAAATCAGGTTTCACTTCATTTGCAATGCTTTTAGCTTCCTTTACTACCTTTTCTTGAGCAAAGGTAAAACTAGCAGCAAGCAATAACATCACTGAAAATAATACTCTTTTCATGATAAATGTAAAATTTAAATTAATACTATGTCTATTCTTCATTTTCGTTATTTATTTCATTATCAGGAATATTCTTCCCTTCTCCGTTAGCTTCTTCATCGAATAGAGATGGAGTTGTTCCATTGGTATCCCCTTCATTTTCTAAATTATCGGAGGTGACTTTACATACAGAACCGATTTCATCATTTCTTTTTTCAAGATTAATGAGGCGAACACCTTGTGTAGCACGTCCCATGATGCGGACATCAGCTACTTTCAAACGAATGGTGATTCCTGACTTATTGATAATCATTAAATCATTATCATCTGTTACGGACTTGATGGCTACCAATTTTCCAGTCTTCTCGGTAATATTTATGGTTTTTACACCTTTACCTCCACGATTTGTCTTACGATAGTCCTCGATATCGGAACGTTTGCCATATCCTTGCTCTGATACCACCATGATGGTCTCTGTTTCCGGATCTTTAATGCAAATCATTCCTACGACTTCATCTTGTCCGTCTTCATCAAGTGTCATACCACGTACGCCTGTTGCAGTACGTCCCATAACGCGTACAGCACTTTCG